>CALEQS010000047.1 GCA_937907975.1 uncultured Clostridia bacterium
AGTGCGGTGTAGGTGACCAGAAGGGTCAAAGCGCTCATTTGTGTGTCTCCTCCTCGGTGTTGCGAAAGTCAATTTCGTTGAAGCAGTGGCTCAGATAGATGATGTGGGATACTGCGATGACGACACTGCGCAGCATCCGAATTTCGATCGGTGCATCTGGCGCAATTTCCTTTGCAGTAGCGGAGAGGTCAAATACCTTTCGCAGCACCCGCTCGAACTCGCGGCAGAAGTAGTCGTAAGCCTCCTCAACAGAGTAGTGCTGTTTCTGACAGTCCAACAGCTTGACCACATTTTCCATGGATAATACCTGCTTGGCTACGGAGATAAACAGCAGGTGGGCGATCAGAGCCGCGTCGTACTGTTTTTTGACCGGCCGCGGGGCGTAGCCCTTTTTGATGTAATTGCTCACCATGGAACTGGTGATCTCGATGCAGCCCAGCGGCCGCAGATACTCATTGATGTATTTGACTGTCTGTTCCAGATAAAGCCCTACGGTTGGGATCTCGTGATAAGTGGGCAGATGGAAGTGCTCAATATTAGAATCCATGCGGCGTTTCCTCCTTTGTCAATGACAGCATACCACAGAAAATAAAAACTGTAAATCAGTTTTTTAAAAGCCCTTGACAAGTTGCGAAAATGTGGTATCATAATCGCAACAACGGTTTTCAAAAAACTTATAACGAGTTGCATAGATGCCTGGAGGTAACGATATGAAAAACCATGCTGTAAAGATCGTAACGGATTCTTCGGCCAATCTGCTGACCATGGATGGAGTGGAATTTGCCTCCGTACCGCTGAAGGTGATCGTGGGGGAGCGGGAGTTTGCGGATGATGCCAATGTTGACATGAAGGAGCTATACCGTCTGCTGGGAAAGCATCCGGCACATACCTGCACCTCCTGCCCCAGTGTGCATGATTGGCTTACGGCCTTTGGGGAGGCGAAGGATGTGATCTGTATTACGCTTGCCAGCACGATGTCCGGCAGCTGTTCTACTGCGCGGATCGCCAAACGTGAATATGAGGAGCTGCACCACGGCCGCCATGTCTACCTGATCGACAGCTTGTCCATCGGTCCGGAGATGGCACTGCTGGCTGAACGGGCCCGCACGCTGCTGCTCAGCGGCATGAGTGCTCCTGCGGCCTATCATTCGCTGATCCGCTATCGTGCCCGCACTAAGCTGGTGTTCTCTCTGGCTGGACTGAAAAACTGTGCGGAGAATGGCCGGGTGGAGCATCAGTCTGCCCGGGGCATCGGTGTGATGGGCGTGGGCGCCGTGGGCTGTGCCAGCGAGGAGGGAAGGTTGGACATTCAGGAAAAATGCCGGGGGAAAAAGCAGATCTGGGAGGGAATTCTGCGCCAGATGAAGCGGCTGGGCTATGCCGGCGGACGGATCATCATCTCCCATTCCGGCAACGAAGCAGGTGCACTGGAACTGATGCACCATATCCGGGATACTTTTGGCAGCGTAGACATTCAGGTGAACGAAAGCCGCGCCCTGTGCGGCTACTATGCTGAGCAGGGTTCTCTGCTGGTAGGCATGGAGTGCTGATATAATATATAATGAAAGGGACGATGCATCGCATCGTCCCTTTTGATTATTTATCTGGTTTGCTCAGCTTATTCAGATCATAAGGCGTGGTCTGATAGACGTAATAGTTGAGCCAGTTGTTGTAGATCAGCTGACCGGCAGAGCGCCAGTTTACAATGGGCGGCTGAGTGGGATCATCATTGGGGAAGTAGTGCTCCGGCAGATCAATGTCCAGCCCTTTGTTTTTATCCCGCCAGTATTCGTTGGCCAGTGTGTCCGCATCATATTCTCCGTGACCGGTCAGGAAGAAACGCCGGTTGTCCTTGCTCTTTACTGCGAATACTCCGGCTTCCGGCGAGGTAGCCATCAGCTCCAACTCGGGTACCTTTAAAATATCCGCTTCGTTCAACTCAATTTCCCGGGATTGCGGTACATAAAAGACATCGTCCAGTCCGCGGAAGAGAGGTGACTGCTTTTTGGCCGGAACAGGGGAGTGGGGGTAGACTCCAAACAACTTCTTGTCCCGCAGAACCTTGGGCACACCGTAGTGATAGTAGAGTCCTGCAAAGGCGCCCCAGCAGACGTGCATGGTGGAGTGTACATGAGTGGTCGTCCAGTCCATGATCCTGCACAGTTCGTCCCAGTACTCTACTTCCTCCCATGGCACGAAGGCCAGCGGTGCACCTGTGATGATCATGCCGTCATAAGTCTTATCCTTGATCTGGTCAAAGGTGGTGTAAAAGGAATCCAGATGACTGGCGTCTGTATGTGTGGATTGGTAGCTGGCAGTCTGCAAAAGTTCCACCCGGATCTGAAGCGGGGTGTTGGAGAGTTTACGCAGGAACTGAGTCTCAGTGACGATCTTGGTGGGCATCAGATTCAGAATAAGCAGATTCAGGGGACGAATATCCTGATGCAGTGCACGGTATTCCGTCATGACGAATATATTCTCACTCTCCAGTGTAGCAGTGGCTGGCAGAGAGTCGGGTATGCGGATTGGCATAGTTTAAAGGCCTCCTAGTCCATGAGTCAAGTACATCCATTATATATAAGATGTGATATAAAAGCAAGAGAGGGATGAGAAAAGAAAATGCAGGGAAAATTGCGAAAAGCTGTTGACATTTGGTTTATGATGTAGTATATTAGTCAAGCTCACTTGAGGAGCACTTTTTCTTACAGATGAACCCGAGAAGCTGAATCACTGATG
>CALEQS010000048.1 GCA_937907975.1 uncultured Clostridia bacterium
CACTGGCCGCCTTGGCGGAGGATTCAAAAGCTAAGATCTTCAAAGTTCCACCCCCGTAATGGTGATGGTGCGGTCATCATCGCCGCACTCGTTTTTTATATCCACCCGGATGAGCTCGTTTTCCTCCAGCGCATCGGAGACGATCTCGCTCCACTCCACGGCACAGACGCCGCCCCGGGCCAGATAGTCCTCCCAGCCGATGTCATAGAGCTCGTCCGAGGAGCTCAGCCGATACATATCAAAGTGGAACAGAGGCAGGCGCCCCCCCTCATATTCGTTCACGATCGTAAAGGTGGGGCTGGTCACCCGGTCGGTGATGCCCAGTCCTCGGGCAAGTCCCCGGGTAAAAGCGGTCTTGCCCGCCCCGAGGTCACCGGTGTAGGCAATCACCTCGCCGCCGGTCAGTCGCGATGCCAGCTGCTCTCCCAGCGCCTCCGTCTCGGTGGCACTGTGGGTCGTAAAGGTCATAGTGCTCCTCCCCTCGCGCCCAAGGGCGCACAATCACACATTTTAAAAATATTATAGCACAGTTTCCGCCTGTGCGCAAAAGTTTGCTTGATTCGGCGTGATCCGACTTTTGCGGGCGTTTACAGAGAAAGCGAACCATGTTATACTTTGAAGCACTGATAATATCGTCCCCGGAGGTGAACCCATCCCCTATGCTCGAAGGGATCAAAAACTTTTTTAAGCGGGCGGACCTGCTCCTGCTCGCCCTCTGCATCGCGGCCAATACATTCGGCCTGATCCTCGTCTACTCCGCCACGCAGTTCCAGTCCACCTACCACTCCCTGCCCATGAAGCAGGCCGTGGCCATGGTGATCGGCATTGTGGTGTTTGTGCTGTGCAATTATGTAGACCTTGAAATTCTGATGGAAAAATGGAAGCTGGTGTTCGTGCTCAGCTCCCTGTTTATTCTGGTGCTGGTGCCATTTGGCACCGGTTATCAGGGCAACAAGAACTGGCTTCAGTTTTCGTGGCTCCCCTTTAACATCATGCCTGCGGAGATCGTCAAGCTGTTTTTCGTTCTCCTGCTGGCCAAGCAGCTGGTGCATCTTCAGAAACGGGATCGAAATGACCTGAGCAAATTCAGCTCCGTCATCCAGCTGGTGCTCCATCTGGGCTGGTTCTGCGGACTCATTTTTGTTGTGTCCGGCGATGCCGGTTCCGCACTGGTCTATGCCGCCATCTTCGCCATCATGTGCTGGGTAGCCGGACTGAAAAAGCGCTGGTTCCTCATCGGCGCCGGTGCCGCCGCAGTAGGTGGCGTGGGACTCTGGCTCTACCTGCCCGATGACAACTACTGGATCATGCGCATCCGGGTGGTGCTGGATCACTCCCTTGACCCGATGAACAAGGGCTGGAACCAGGCCCGCTCCCTGCTGGCCATCCGCTCCGGCGGACTGACCGGCGAAGGGTATCTCCACGGTCTGCTGACCCAGAACCCCAGCAAGAACTTTCTGCCTGAGCGCTACACCGACTTCATCTTCTCCACCTGTGCGGAGGAGTGGGGACTGCTGGGGTGCATCCTTCTGCTGGGCCTGCTGGCGGCCATCATCCTGCGGTGCATTTATGTGGGTCTGACTGCCCGGAGCGCCTTTTCCGCTCTGGCCGCCATGGGCTTCGGCGGTATGCTGATCTTTCAGGTGGGTCTGAACGTGGGAATGTGCCTTTACGTCATGCCCGTCGTCGGCATCACGCTCCCCTTTATCAGCTACGGCGGCTCCTCCCTCATCACGCTGTATGCCGCCATGGGCTTCGTCTCCGGCATCAAGATGCGCTCCCTGCCCAGCTGGCTCAGCGATCGAACGGACATTCAACGCTCCCACCGACAGGCAGGCCTTTACCGAAATTGACGAAAAAGCTCTGCATCTACCGAAAGATGCAGAGCTTTTCTTTTATTTCCGCACTCTGAGCTTTTCCGCCAGCTCCCGCTCCGGGGTGACATAGGCGGTGGAATAGGTGGTATAAATCACCTTGCCCGGCTTGGCTCCGGCAGGCTTCTTCACATAGCGCACCTGGGTATAGTCCACCGGCACGTTTTTATCTTCTTTGCCCTGAGAGAACCAGGCGGCCAGCTGGGCGGCCTCGGTGAGGCTCTGAAGGTCCGGTTCTGCCCCTTCCGTCCAGAGGATGACATGGGAGCCATGGATTTCCTTTGTGTGGAACCAGATGTCGCTCCGGCCCGCCATTTTCGTGGTCAGCAGATCGTTCTGCACATTATTGCGCCCCACGGAGATGCGCAGTCCGGCAGTGGAGCGGAACTCCATCGGCTTGGACTTTGCCCGCTTCATGCCCTTCTTCGCGGCCTTCTTTGCCCGCAGATAGCCGTTGTCCTCCAGCTCCTGCCGGATCTCGATGAGGTCGCGCTCCTCCTCCGCACAGTGAATGCAGGTGAGCACACTGTCCAGATAGTCCAGGTCAGTCTCGCCCTTGGCGATCTGTTCCGTGAGCATCTTCTCCGCCGTCTTGGCCTTATTGTAGCGCTTATAATAGCTGGCGGCGTTCTGCTGGGGCGTCAAAAGGGTATCCAGCGGGATCTTCACTTCAGCGCAGTCGGGATCATAGTAGTTCTGACAGACCAGCTCCCGCATACCCTTCTGCATAGTGTAGAGATTGGCAGTGATGAGCTCCCCGCGCAGGCGCAGCAGCTCCCGGTCCTCTGCCTCGGCCAGCTCTTTGCGCTGATTTTCCAGCTTGCGGGCGGCGCGGTTGCGCAGATTGGTCACGGCCTTGATGAGGTCACTGCCCCGCTGGCGGATGCGCTCCGCCATCTCCCGCTCGCCATAGAAACCGTCCAGCATGGCGGAGAAGGACGCCTCCTCCCGGACAGTCATGGCGGTGCCGTACTGGGTAATGGGGCAGTAGGTAAAGTCCTTAGGCCTATCGTCCTTCAGCAGCAGCCAGGGCTTCAGATCACCCTGGCGTACGAAGTCCATCCACAGGAAGAACAGGTCGGCAAAATCCGCATCTGTCGTCTCGAACCGGCGGCCGTCCACGTCGCCGGTGAGCCGATAGGCCAGCTCCCGGCAGATGAGCGGCGAAAGGCCGGCAAAGTGATCCAGCAGGAAGTCCGCCAGCTTTTGTTCCTCCGGGGCATTTTCTAGCAGAGCGTCAAAATCAGCGCGCTCCAGCGTCAGCGGGTCGCGCTTTTCCTGTGTGGGCGGCAGATGGTAAAAGAGGCCGGGCAGGACCTGACGCTCCTGATTCATCTCCGCGTCCACCCGGCGCAGACAGTCCACCACACGGCTATCCGGCCCGGTGAGAATCAAATTGGCCCGGCGGCCCATGGCCTCCAAAATCAGGTGGCGCGGTGCACGCACGCCCAGCTCATCCAGCGTCTCCAGCTCCAGATCCACCACACGCTCCATGGGCGGCTGGGTGATGGAGAGAATGCGTGCGCCGGAGAGGTGCTTGCGCAGCAGCATACAGAACATGGGGGGCGTGACCGGGTTGTCCCGGAACACATTGGTCAGCTGGAGCCGGGGGTGGGCCGGATTCGCGGTCAGCAGCAGCTTCACCGCTCCTTCCCTGCCCCGGAGCGCGAGGATGATCTCATCCCGGGCGGGCTGATAGATCTTATCCACCCGGGCATTCACCACGCTGGGTTCCAGCTCCTGCACCACAGCGTGCAGGCATACGGCGTCAAGAGGCATGGTCGTCCCCCTCCATGATCGCTTCAAACAGCTCGTTGAGCCGCTCCCGGCGGCCATTCAGATAGAGATAGCCAAAAAGGGCCTCCAGCGCAGTAGCGTGGCTGTACTCACTGCGGCTGGCATTTTTCGGGATGTTGCCCACATGGGCGTTGCGGCCCCGGTGGGCAACGGCATTTTCGTCCGGCGTGAGCATGGGCTCAATGCGGCTGAGCGCCCGGGCCTGATAGCCCGCCCGGACCCGGGCAACGGTCTCCCGGTGCAGGCTGCCCTTCTTGCCAAAGCCGTGGAGAATGAGCCAGGAGCGCACCATCAGCTCATAGACGCCATCCCCCAAGTGGGCAAGACCGAGGGCGCTGAGGGAAAGCTGCTCGTCCCGGGGCAGATGCAGGTCAAAATAGTTGGTCATATCAAAGAGTATCCTCCGGTCTGGCCAGCTTCAGGTGGCCGTTATTGTACAGGAAAATGAACACCGCCGCGGCGATGATGAGGGCGTAGCCCAGAAAGCTCCAGCCATCAGGCAGCTGGCCGAACACGAGAAAGCCGATCACGGTGGAGAAAATGATCTGCGTGTAGTCGTAGACCGACACCTCACGGCCCGCCGCGTAGGTATAGGCCTGGGTCACACCGAACTGGCCTCCGGCGGCGGCCAGACCCGCACAACAGAGCATCAGCAGCTGATAAGCGGTCATGGGGTAGTAGTCAAAGATCAGGAACGGCAGGGCGGCCAGGCAGGAGAAGCCGGAGAAGAAGGCCACGATGGTGGGGCTTTTCACGCCCCGCAGACCCAGAATGCGCACCTGGGTATAGGCAAAGCCCGCGCCGATGCCGCCCATAAGGCCCAGCAGGGACGGGATCAAATCCATATTGGCAAAGGTGGGCTTGATGACGAACAGGCTGCCGATAAAGGCGGTCACCACCGCCAGCACCTGCCAGTGGGTGAGTTTTTCCTTCAAAATAAAGTAGGAGAACACAATGACGCAGAAGGGCGACATCTTATTCAGCATGGATGCGTCCGACTGGGCCAGATGGTCCACGGCGTAAAAGTTGCCGAAGATGCCGACAGTACCCGCAAAGGAGCGCAGAAACAGGTATTTGAAATTGCCCTTTCCGATGTGAAAGCCCTCACCGGACTTCACCAGAATGACGATGGCGAAGATCAGAGCCACCGCATTGCGGAAAAAGGCCTTCTGGGGGGTGGGCAGGTCACCGGCCAGACGGACAAACATATTCATCAGAGAAAAACAGAAGGCAGAGGCGATGATGCACAGGATGCCTTTGGTACGACGGTTCATGGGAAAATGCCTCCATATTATCAGTCTGAATCTTTATTTTATCACAGTATGGCAGAATTTCAAGCGGTCTGCGCTTTCTGTTATTATCGTTTTTCGATATATTTTGCTTGACTTCCAATATTACATCTGATAGAGTGAGGCTAGAAGGAGGTGCTGATTATGAGAAAGAAAGCGATCCGCTTCTGTCAGGCGCACTGGTTTTCCGCTTCCCTGCTGGCGGCGCTGGTACTCTGTCCGCCGCTGATGGCCATACTACGGCTGACCCACGGCGGCACTGCCGGTGAGCTGGGGCCACTGGTGCTGGGCATGGATTTTCTGCTGCTCTGGCCATTGCTGGCCGCACTTCTCACTTACCCGCTCGTGCTGACGATGATCGAGTTTTATCTGCTCGTACGAAAACCAGATGGAACACGGTACGCACAGGAGTGGATATTCGATGGACTGACACTGTTGCTGGGCAGTCTGTACACGCCTCTCTATCTGTGGTTTTATTACCCGCCGATAAACATCCGCGGGCTGCCTACGATTCTGATACTCTCATTGCTGGGCCTGATCAGCTATCTTGTACTCGCCTATACCCCACGCTCGAAGCTGACCCGGCCCGTTATAATACTATGTCTCACGGCAATGATTCTGGCCTGCGGGGCGGGCATCGCCTTTGCCGCACAGACCATCTCCAGCCCTTACGACTTCTGGGTCGCACTACTCCCGCTCAATATAGTGTTCATCACCGTCCGCACAATGCGGGCACTGAAATAGCAAAACTGCCTGCCGTCTGGCAGGCAGTTTTGCTTTATTGTTATTGCAGTTCGGTATAACCCATCAGGTACTTGTCGACCTCCCGGGCGGCGCCGCGGCCCTCGGCCACGCCCCAGACCACAAGAGACTGGCCCCGGTGCATATCACCGGCGGCAAAGACCTTCTCCACATTGGTCATGTAATGACCGCTCTCAGTCTTGACGTTGCTGCGTCCGTCCAGCTCCACGCCGAAGGCTTCGGAGACGTACTTCTGGGAACCGAGGAATCCGGCGGCGATGAGCAGAATATCGCAGGGCAACTCCTCCTCGGTACCGGGGATCTCCACCATGTTGGTACGCCCGGTCTTTTCGTCCTTCTCCGGCTTCAGGTGGACGATCTTGACCGCCTTCAGATTGCCCTGTTCATCTGGAATATACTCCTTGACAGTAGTCTGATAAAGGCGGGGATCAGAGCCGAATACGGCGATGGCCTCCTCGTGGCCGTAGTCCGTCTTGCAGACGTGGGGCCACTCCGGCCACGGGTTGTCCTCTGCCCGCTTGTCGGGGGATTTGGGCATCATCTCGATGGCGGTGACGCTCTTGCAGCCGTGGCGGATGGCGGTGCCGATGCAGTCGTTGCCGGTGTCGCCGCCGCCCACGATGACCACATTTTTATCCTTGCAGGAGATGAACTTACCGTCGGTCAGGTTGGAGTCCAGCAGGCTCCTGGTGTTGGCCTTCAGGAAGTCCACGGCAAAGTAGATGCCCTTGCACTCGTCCCGACCCGGGCCGGTCAGATCACGGGGATTGGACGCGCCGCAGCAGAGCACCACCGCGTTGAACTCATCCAGCAGGGACTGAGCAGAGGTAGTATTGCCCACATCGGTGTTGGTCACGAAGGTGACCCCCTCCTCCGTCATCAGATCCACCCGGCGCTGAACGATCTTCTTCTCCAGCTTCATGTTGGGGATGCCGTACATCAGCAGGCCGCCGATGCGGTCGGAGCGTTCAAGGACGGTGACGCTGTGGCCCCGGTGGTTAAGCTGGTCGGCCACGGCCAGGCCGGATGGGCCGCTGCCCACCACGGCGACCCGCTTGCCGGTGCGCACCTTGGGGATGCGGGGCGTGACAAGGCCGTGGGCAAAGCCGTACTCGATGAGGAAGTACTCATTCTCCTTGACCGTGACCGGGTCCCCGTTCAGGCCGCAGGTGCAGCCCGCCTCGCAGAGGGCCGGGCAGACCCGGCTGGTGAACTCCGGGAAGTTGCTGGTCTTGAGCAGACGGCTCAGGGCGTGGGAATAATTGCCCACATAGATCATATCATTCCACTCGGGGATCAGGTTGTGGAGCGGGCAGCCGGAGAAGCCGGCCCCGCACAGATTCATGCCCGCCTGACAGAAGGGCACGCCGCAGTCCATGCACCGGGCCCCCTGCTTGCGCCGCTCCTCCTCGGGCAGCGGCGGATGAAATTCGTTAAAGTTCTGAATGCGTTCCAGCGGCGCGATGGCGGGATTGCCCCGGCGCTCATACTCCAGAAATCCGGTTTTCTTACCCATGACAATTCTCTCCTCTTACTGCTGCTGGGTGCAGGCGTAGAATGCGTCGATTTCAGCCTGTTCCCGGGTCATGCCCTTTTCCTCAAACTGCGCGATGGTCTGCATCATGCGGCTGTAATCGTGGGGCAAGATTTTTTTGAAGCTGGGCAGATAGTCCTCAAAGTTGTCCAGAATGCGCTGGCCCAGCGGAGAGCCGGTGGCGGCGACGTGCTCGGCAATCAGGCCGCGCAGCTCCTCGATGTCGAACTTCTGGGTGACGGGGCTCATGGACACCAGCGACTTGTTGACCCGCAGGTAGAGATCCCGGTCCTCGTCCAGCACATAGGCGATGCCGCCGCTCATGCCGGCGGCGAAGTTCTTGCCGGTGCGGCCCAGCACGACCACACGGCCGCCGGTCATGTACTCACAGCCGTGGTCGCCGGTGCCCTCCACGACGGCGGTGGCACCGGAGTTGCGCACGCAGAAGCGCTCGCCGGCCACGCCGTTGATAAATGCCTTGCCGGAGGTGGCGCCGTACAGCGCCACGTTGCCGATGATGATATTGTCCTCGTGGACGAACTTGCTGGCCTTGGGCGGATAGACGATGATCTTGCCGCCGGACAGGCCCTTGCCCAGATAGTCGTTGGAGTCGCCCTCCAGCTCCAGCGTCAGGCCCTTGGGGATGAAGGCACCAAAGGACTGGCCTCCGCCGCCATAGCACTTGATGGTGTAGGTGTCGTCGCTCAGGCTGCTGCCGTGGAGCCGGGTAATCTCACTGCCGAAGATGGTGCCGAGGGTGCGGTCGGTGGAGGACACCTTCAGCTCGATATGCATGGGCTTGCCCTTCTTGAGGGCCTTGCCCATTTTCTCCAGCAGAATGGACTCGTCCACCGTGCCCTCCAGCTTGAAGTCATAGACCTTTTCAGGCATAAAGTGGGTGTCCTTGCCGCTCTTCTGCCAGGTGTTGTCCAGCACGCGGCTCAGGTCCACCATGGCGGCCCGCTTGGTCACCATGTGCTCGCGCACCTTCAGCAGGTCGCTGCGGCCGGTCAGCTCGGCCAGCGTGCGCACGCCCAGCTTGGCCATGATCTCGCGCATCTCCTGGGCGATAAAGCGCATGAAGTTCTCCACATACTCCGGCTTGCCGCGGAAACGCTTGCGCAGCTCCGGATTCTGGGTGGCGATGCCCACCGGGCAGGTGTCCAGATTGCACACGCGCATCATGACACAGCCCATGGTCACCAGCGGAGCGGTGGCGAAGCCGAACTCCTCAGCACCCAGCAGGGCGGCAATGACCACATCGCGGCCGCTCATCAGCTTGCCATCGGTCTCAATGACCACACGGGAGCGCAGATCGTTCTGAATGAGGGTCTGGTGGGTCTCGGCAAGGCCCAGCTCCCAGGGCAGGCCCGCATTGTGGATGCTGGTCTTGGGAGCCGCACCGGTACCGCCGTCATAGCCGGCGATCAAGATGACCTGTGCACCTGCCTTGGCCACGCCGGCGGCGATGGTGCCGACGCCGGCCTCGGAGCACAGCTTGACGGAAATGCGGGCCTGGCGGTTGGCATTCTTCAGGTCGTAGATCAGCTGGGCCAGATCCTCAATAGAGTAAATATCGTGGTGCGGCGGGGGCGAAATAAGGCTCACGCCGGGGGTGGAGTAGCGGGTCTTGGCGATCCAGGGATAGACCTTCTGGGCAGGCAGGTGGCCGCCCTCTCCGGGCTTGGCGCCCTGGGCCATTTTGATCTGGATCTCATTTGCGGACACCAGGTACTCGCTGGTGACGCCGAAGCGGCCGGAGGCCACCTGCTTGATCTGGGAGTTGCGCTCCGGGTCACGCAGACGCTCCGGGTTCTCGCCGCCCTCGCCGGTGTTGGACTTGCCGCCCAGATGGTTCATGGCGATGGCAAGACACTCGTGGGCCTCCTGAGAGATGGAGCCATAGCTCATGGCGCCGGTCTTGAAGTGCTTGACGATGGAATCCACGCTCTCCACCTCATCGATGGGCACACCGCCGTCTTCCGCGAAGCGGAAGTCCAGCAGGCCGCGCAGGGTGTGGGGCTTATTCTCGTCGTCCACCAGCGCGGTGTACTGTTTGAAGAGCTGATAGTCGCCAGTCTGGGCCGCGCGCTGGAGCAGATGAATGGTGGCGGGATTATAGAGGTGATCCTCCGCATTGGGGCCCTGACGGGACTTGTGGTCGCCGTGGCTGTCCAGCGTGGTGTCCACAGCCAGCCCCAGCGGGTCAAAGGCCTTGTTGTGGTTCTGGTCGACGATCTCCTCGATCTCCCTCAGGCCGATGCCGCCCACACGGGTGACCGTATTGGTGAAATACTGATCCACCACTTCCTGACTCAGGCCGATAGCCTCAAAGATCTGGGCGCCGCGGTAGGACTGGAGGGTGGAAATGCCCATCTTGGAGGCGATCTTCACAATGCCGTCCTTAATGGCGGTGCAGTAGTCGTTGATGGCCGCGTTGAAGTCCTTGTCCAGCAGGCCCACATTGATGAGCTCGCCAATGCACTCCAGCGCCAGATAGGGGTTGATGGCAGTGGCACCATAGCCCAGCAGGGTGGCGAAGTGGTGCACGTCTCGGGGCTCGGCGGACTCAAGGATCAGAGACAGAGCCGTGCGCTTCTTGGTGCGGATCAGGTAATCCTCAATGGCGGAGACGGCCAGCAGAGACGGAATGGCCACATGGTTTTCATCCACGCCCCGGTCGGACAGAATGATAATATTGGCACCATGGCGGTATGCCTTGTCCACCGCCACAAAGAGCTGATCCAGCGCCCGCTTCAGCGGGGTGTTCTTATAGTAGAGCATGGAGACGGTCTCCACCTGGAAGCCGGGCTTCTTCATGTTCTTGATCTTCAGCAAATCCACGCTGGTCAGGATGGGGTTTTCGATCTGGAGGGCGCGGCAGTTGGCCTCCCCCTCCCGCAGCAGGTTGCCGCCGGAGCCCACATAGACGGTGGTATCCGTGACCACCTTCTCACGGATGGCGTCGATGGGCGGGTTGGTGACCTGGGCAAAGAGCTGCTTGAAATAGTTGAACAGCGGCTGATGGTTCTCACTCAGCACGGCCAGCGGGATGTCGATGCCCATGGCGCTGGTGGGCTCCGCACCGGCCTGGGCCATGGGGAGAATGGCCGTCTTGACGTCCTCGTAGGTATAGCCGAAGGCCTTGTACAGCCGGTCGCGCTGCTCCTGGGTGTGGCTGGCCACGCCCTTGTTGGGGATGGTCAGCTCATTGAGGGAGACGAGGTTCTGATCCAGCCACTCGCCATAGGGCTGGCGGCGGGCGTAGGTCTCCTTCAGCTCATCGTCGCCGATGAGCCGTCCGGCCACCGTGTCCACCAGCAGCATCTTGCCGGGCTGAAGGCGGGATTTCTTGACGATTTTCTCCGGCGCGATCTCCAGAACGCCCACCTCGGAGGAGAGGATGAGCTGGTCATCGTTGGTGATATAGTAGCGGGAGGGGCGCAGACCGTTGCGATCCAGTACAGCGCCCACGCAGTCACCGTCGGAAAACAGAATGGAGGCAGGACCGTCCCACGGCTCCATCATGGTGGCGTAATAGTGATAGAGATCGCGCTTGGCGCGGCTCATATTCTCATCGTTGCTCCAGGGCTCCGGAATACATACCATCACGGCCAGCGGCAGGGGCATACCGTTCATCACCATGAATTCCAGCGTATTGTCCAGCATGGCGGAGTCGCTGCCCTCGGCGTTGACCACCGGGAACACCTTGTCCAGATCGTCAGCGCTCATATAGTCGGAGGACATGGTCTCCTCCCGGGACAGCATACGGTCGGCATTGCCCCGGATGGTGTTGATCTCGCCGTTGTGGAGGATGAAGCGATTGGGGTGGGCGCGCTCCCAGCTGGGATTGGTGTTGGTGGCGAAGCGGGAGTGCACCATGGCGATGGCGGACTCATAATCAGCGTCCTGCAGATCGGGATAGAATTTGCGCAGCTGGCCTACGAGGAACATACCCTTATAGACCACAGTGCGGCTGGAGCAGGACACCACATAGGTGTTGTCGTTGGACTGCTCAAACTCCCGGCGGGCAACATAGAGCCGGCGGTCAAAGTCCAGGCCACGGGACAGGTTGCGGGGGCGCTCCACAAAGCCCTGCTCGATATAGGGCATACAGCTCAGTGCCTTCTCACCCAGCGTATCAGGCTGGATGGGCACCTTGCGCCAGCCGAGGAACTTCATACCCTCCTTCTCCACGATGATCTCGAACATCTTCTTGGCCTGATTGCGGCGCAGGGTGTCCTGCGGGAAGAAGAACATACCGATGCCGTAGTCCCGCTCGCCGCCCAGATGGATGCCCTGCTCCTCGGTGACCTGGGAGAAGAAGCGGTGGGAGATCTGGAGCAGAATGCCGACGCCGTCGCCGGTCTTGCCGGCGGCGTCTTTACCGGCGCGGTGCTCCAGCTTTTCCACGATCTTCAGGGCGTTGTCCACCGTGGCATGGGATTTGCGGCCCTTGATGTCCACCACGCAGCCGATGCCGCAGGCATCATGCTCAAACCGCGGATCATACAGCCCCTGCTGGGGGCCGCCTTCCGTTCTGAATTCTTCCATAATGTTTCCCCTTTCCGCAGAAAAAACGCCTCAATGGTGCGCGACAGCGCAGGGCACGGCTTCCCCGTCCCCTGACTGCCTCCCCATTGAGGCGTTTCATTCTGATTTCCAAACCGTTAAAAGTTGAAGGTTTTCTTTATTTGCTCAGCAGCTTCTCGATGCGGGCAACCGCTTCCCTGGTGGCCTCGGCATCGCCGAAGGCGGTGAGCCGGATATAGCCCTCGCCGCTGGGACCGAAGCCCGCGCCGGGGGTAGTGATCACATTGGCCTGCTCCAGCAGCAGCGTGAAGAAGTCCCAGGAGCTCATGCCGTCCGGGGTCCTGCACCAGACATAGGGGCTGTTGACCGCGCCGTAAACGGCCAGCCCACACTTCTTGAGGCCTTCCATAATGACCTTGGCATTGGCACGGTAATAGTCGATATTGGCCTCGATCTCCTTCCTGCCCTGCTCGGTATAAATAGCCGCCGCGCCCTTCTGGATGATATAGGACGCACCGTTGAACTTGGTGGTCTGACGGCGGTTCCACATATCCCGCAGGCTGACGCCCTCCCGCACCAGTGCGCGGGGCACCACGGTATAGCCGCAGCGGGCGCCGGTGAAGCCGGCGGTCTTGGAGAAGGAGCGGAACTCAATGGCGCAGGTCTTGGCGCCCTCGATCTCGAAGATGGAGTGGGGCACGCCGGGCTCCGTGATGAAGCGCTCGTAGGCCGCATCAAAGAGGATGATGGAGTCATGGGCGTTGGCGTAGTCCACCCAGGCCTTGAGCTGCTGGGCATTCAGCACCGTGCCGGTGGGGTTATTGGGTGAGCAGAGGTAAATGACATCCACAGTGCCTTCGGGCAGCGCCGGGGAGAACCCGTTTTCCGCCGTGGTGGGCATATAGTGGATCTTTGTCCAGCCCTGCCTGTCCTCGTCATAGTCCCCGGCGCGGCCGGCCATGGCATTGGTGTCCACATAGACCGGATAGACCGGGTCGCAGACGGCCACGATATTATCCACACTCAGAATATCGCCGATGTTGCCGCAGTCGCTCTTAGCACCGTCGGAGACGAAGATCTCGTCCTCGGCGATGTCCACACCACGGGCGCGGAAGTCGTTCTCCGCAATGGCGTGGCGCAGGAACTCATAGCCCTGCTCAGGGCCGTAGCCCTTGAAGGTCTCTTTGTGGGACATCTCGTCCACCGCCTCGTGCATGGCGGAGATAACCGTCGGGACAAGGGGCAGAGTGACGTCACCGATGCCCATTTTGATGAGCTTTGCCTCTGGATGCTCCGCAGTGTAAGCGGCGGTGCGCCGGGCGATCTCAGAGAACAGGTAGCTGCCGGGCAGCTTTTGATAATTGGAGTTGATCTTAGCCAATGGTATCTTCCTCCCATTTTTCAGTCCATATATCGCGGTCAGAGCCGGTTCTCCAGCACCTGAATAGCAGTCTGCACCATCCGTGCGCCGCTGTCCATACTCTTTTTCTGGATATACCGGTGGGCCTCCTCTTCTGAAAGGCCGTCCCGCTCCATCAGGTGGCGCTTTGCCTTGGCCACCGCCTCATTTTCTTCTTCATTCCGCTTGGGCCGCATGGCCTTTTCCAGCCGGCGCCCCATCTGAAGCACCATATTGACGCTGGCACACAGGTCACTTTTGGAAACTGGCGCAGCCAGCTTGAAGATGTCGTCGCTCAGCATATCCAGCATATCCTGCCGGGCGATCACCACCATGGTGCTGGCCGGGGGCAGATCGTAGAACAGATCTTCCGCTGAACCGTCCCGCAGCTTGTAGCCGCATACGATGGTGCCGATATGCTGTTTTGCGACCAGGCGCTTGACCTCGCCGCCGCTGCGAGCTTTGCAGCAGACGGCTACGCAGCCGCCCTCCAGAATGTCACAGATGCGCTCGCAGCTCTTTTCGCTCTCAAACGCAACAATGATTTTTTCCAATCGGCATCACTTCCTCCCTCTCGTGCTGAAAAAATGGGGAATTAGTATGCGATGATGTACTTCTCCCGCTCCCAATTGGAGACGTGGGCACGGTACTCCTCCCACTCGGCCTTTTTGCTGTCCAGATAGGCCTGCCCGACGTGAGGGCCGAGGGTATCCATGACCAGCTGATCCTGCTGCATGAGCTCCAGCGCCTCGTTGAGGTCACCGGGTAGATCCTCGATCCCCTTGGCGCGGCGTCCGGCCTCGTCCATCTCATAGAGGTTTTCCGTCACCTCGCTGGGCGGGGTCATGAAGCGCTCGATGCCGTCCAGGCCGGCGGCCAGGCAGACTGCCAATGCCAGATAGGGGTTGCAGCAGGGATCCGGGGAGCGCAGCTCCACCCGGGTCGCCTGTCCCCGCGCCGCAGGGATGCGGATGAGGGAGGAGCGGTTGGAGGTGGACCAGGCCAGATAACAGGGCGCTTCATAGCCGGACACCAGCCGCTTATAGGAGTTCACCAGGGGATTGGTGAC
>CALEQS010000049.1 GCA_937907975.1 uncultured Clostridia bacterium
CCGGAAAACCGTTGGTATGACTGGGCTTTTCGGCTTCCGTTTTTTATTCCCACTCGATGGTCGCTGGCGGCTTGGAGGTAATATCGTAGACGATGCGGTTGATGCCGGGCACCTCATTGACGATGCGGACGGAGATCTTGTCCAGCACCTCATAGGGGATGCGGGCCCAATCGGCAGTCATGAAATCATTGGTCGTAACACCGCGCAGAGCGAGGGTATAGTCGTAAGTGCGGCCGTCGCCCATAACGCCCACGCTGCGGCAGTTGGTCAGCACGGCGAAATACTGGCTAATCTGCTTATCCCAGCCGGCTTTGGCGATCTCGTCGCGGTAGATAAAGTCGGCCTCCCGCAGGGTGTCGGCCTTCTCCTTGGTGACGGCGCCGATGATACGGATAGCAAGGCCGGGGCCGGGGAAAGGCTGGCGCATGACCAGATATTCGGGCAGGCCCAGCTCTCGGCCCAGCTGACGGACCTCGTCCTTGAACAGCAGATCCAGCGGCTCCAGCACATCCTTGAAGCGGGCCACGACTTCGGCGGGCAGCAGCTTATTGTGGTGGCTCTTGATGACGTCGGCGTCGCCCTTGCCGGACTCGATCACGTCGGGATAGATGGTGCCCTGAGCCAGGAAGTCCTGCTTGGTGATGCCAAAGCGCTCGGCCTCATCCCGGAACACATAGCCGAATTCCGCGCCGATGATGTGGCGCTTCTCCTGGGGATCTTCCACCCCGGCCAGCTTGCTGAGGAAGCGCTCCTCGGCGTTGACCCGGACGAAGTTCACATTCCACTTGGCAAACGCGGCCTCGACCTCGTTGCCTTCATCCTTGCGCATCAAGCCGTGATCGACAAACACGCAGGTCAGCCGCTCGCCGATGGCCTCGGCCAGCAGGGCGGCCAGCACGGAGGAGTCCACGCCGCCGGACAGGGCCAGCAGGACACGGCCGTCGGGGCCGACCTGCTCCTTCAGCGACTGCACGGTGGACTTGCAGAAGTCGCCCATCGTCCAGTCGCCCGTGGCCTTGCAGACCTCATAGAGGAAGTTGCGGATCATGTCGGTGCCATGCTCGGTGTGGTTGACCTCCGGGTGGAACTGCACGCCGTAGAAGCCGCGCTTCACGTCGGCGATGCCCACGTTGGGGCAGGCGTTGGAGTGGGCGACCAGCTCGAAGCCGTCGGGCACCTTGGCCATATAGTCGCCGTGGCTCATCCAGGAGATGCCGGACTCAGGCAGACCCTTGAAGAGCGGGCAGGTGGTATCGAAGAACGTCTCGGTCTTGCCGTACTCCCGGGCGGAGTCGTCCTGGGCCTCGGTGACCTGACCGCCCAGGGTGTGGGCGATCAGCTGGCAGCCGTAGCAGATGCCCAGGATGGGCACGCCCCAGGTAAAGATCTCGGGATCCACATGGGGGGACTCTTCCAGATAGACGGAGTTGGGGCCGCCGGTGAAGATGATGCCAATGGGGTTCATGGCCTTCAGCTCGCTGAGAGGCGTGGTGAAGGGCTTGACTTCGCAATAGACATTGCATTCACGGACACGGCGGGCGATCAGTTGGTTATACTGGCCGCCGAAATCCAGAACAATGACCAATTCATGTGCCATGGAGGGATTCCTTCCTCTCTTTTTGAAATGCCGAATGCAGAACGGCCATGGAAAGTAAAAACCGTTCTGCATTCGATGTTTGATTGCCTCTATTTTACCGTTAAATGGTGGTCACGTCAATAGGCACAAGATCCTCGCTGTGGCTCAGCTCACGGATGGTGAGCATGGCGTGTGCGGTGTCCACGGCGGTGACGCAGGGCACGGAGTGCTCCACAGCGCAGCGGCGGATCTTGAAGCCATCGGTCTGGGTGGACTCGTGGCGGCTGGCGGGGGTATTGATGATAAGGTTGATGGAGCCGGAGCGGATCAGGTCCTCAATATTGGGGGAGCCCTCCTTGATCTTGTTGACCAGCGTGCACTCCACACCGTGCTTGCGCAGGTGCTCGCAGGTGCCGCGGGTGGCCAGGATCTCAATGCCCATCTCCTCAAAGCCCTTGGCAATGGGGACGATCTCGTTCTTATCCTCGTCCTTGACGGTGATGATAATGCGGCCGCCCTTCTTGGGCACCTTCATGTTGGCGCCCTTGAACGCCTTCAGCAAAGCCTGAGGATAGCTCTCGGCGATGCCGAGGCATTCGCCGGTGGACTTCATCTCGGGGCCCATGGCGATGTCCACGTCGGTCAGCTTCTCGAAGGAGAACACGGGCATCTTGACGGCATAGTAGCTGGCCTCGGGGTACAGACCGGTGCCGAACTCCATGTCCTTCAGCTTCTCGCCCAGAATGACCCGGGTGGCGACCTCCACGATGGGCACGCCGGTCACCTTGGAGATATAGGGGATGGTGCGGGAGGAACGGGGGTTGACCTCGATGACGTAGATCTCATCGTTGTACAGGATGTACTGGGCATTGATGAGGCCCACAACGCCCAGCTCCCGGGCCATGTTCTTGGTGTCCTCCAGAATGGTCTTTTTGTGCTCCTCGCTGATGTGCAGAGGAGGATAGACGGAGATGGAGTCGCCGGAGTGGATGCCGGCGCGCTCGACGTGCTCCATGATGCCGGGGATCAGAATGTCCTCGCCGTCAAACACGCCGTCCACTTCCAGCTCGCGGCCCATCAGGTACTTATCGATCAGGATGGGGTGCTCCTGCACGGTCATGTTGATGATCTGCATGAAGTCCACGATGTTGCGGTCGGAGTAGGCGATCTCCATGCCCTGGCCGCCCAGGACATAGGAGGGGCGCACCAGCACGGGATAGCCCAGCTCGTGGGCGGCCTTCAGCGCCTCGTCGGTGGTAAAGACCGTGGTGCCCTTGGCGCGGGGGATGCCGCAGGTGTTCAGCACCTCATCAAAGCGCTCCCGGTCCTCGGCGGCGTCGATGCCCTCGGCAGAAGTGCCCAGCAGCTGGACGCCCATATCAGTCAGGGCCTTGGCCAGCTTGATGGCGGTCTGGCCGCCGAACTGGACGACTGCGCCCCAGGGCTTCTCCAGCTCCACCACATTCTGCACATCCTCGGGGGTCAGCGGCTCAAAGTACAGCTTGTCCGCGATGTCAAAGTCGGTGGAGACGGTCTCCGGGTTATTGTTGATGATGATGGTCTCGCAGCCCATCTTCTTGAGGGCCCAGACGGAGTGAACGGAGCAGTAGTCAAACTCGATGCCCTGGCCGATGCGAATGGGGCCGCTGCCCAGCACCAGCACCTTGCGCAGGCCGTTGTCCACTCCCTCGGCCTCGTTCTCCTTGTCATAGGTGGAGTAATAATAGGGGGTCTCTGCGTCGAACTCGGCGGCGCAGGTGTCCACCATCTTGAAGGAGGGCTTGATGCCGAAGCTCTCACGCAGGGCCTTGATCTCCTTGGCGTAGGAGTCGTCGCCCTTGTGCAGGAAGGAGATCTGGGCATCGGTGAAGCCGAACTCCTTGGCCTTGAGCAGCAGCTCTGGGGTCAGGGACGGGGCATTCTGGATGGCGGTCTCCGTGTCGATGATGGCCTGATAGCGCTCCAGGAACCAGAGGTCCACCTTGGTGATGGAGTTGATCTCCTCCATGCTGATGCCGCGGCGCAGGGCCTCGGCAATGACGAAGATGCGCTCGTCGTCGATGTTCTTGAGCCGCTCCTCGATCTCATAGGTGGGCACGTCCACCAGCTTGGGCAGACGCAGCGCCTTGACGTTCAGCTCCAGAGAGCGGATGGCCTTCATCAGTGCGCCCTCGAAGTTGGGGGCGATGGCCATGACCTCGCCGGTGGCCTTCATCTGGGTGCCCAGCGTACGGCTGGCGGTGGTGAACTTGTCGAAGGGCAGACGGGGGATCTTCAGCACGCAGTAGTCCAGCGTGGGCTCGAAGCAGGCGGTCGTCTTGCCGGTGACGGCGTTGGGGATCTCGTCCAGGGTGTAGCCCAGCGCGATCTTGGCGGCCACCTTGGCGATGGGATAGCCGGTGGCCTTACTGGCCAGTGCGGAGGAGCGGGACACACGGGGGTTGACCTCGATGACCGCGTACTCAAAGGAGTCGGGGTTCAGCGCGAACTGGCAGTTGCAGCCGCCCTCGATCTCCAGCGCGGAGATGATGTCCAGCGCGGCGGTGCGGAGCATCTGATACTCCTTGTTGGCCAGCGTCTGGGTGGGGGCCACGACGATGGAGTCGCCGGTGTGGACGCCCACGGGGTCGATGTTCTCCATGGAGCAGATCTGGATGACGTTGCCCGCGCTGTCGCGCATGACCTCGAACTCGATCTCCTTCCAGCCGGAGATGCAGCGCTCGACCAGGATCTCACCCACGCGGGAGGCGTAGATGCCGCGGGCGGCGATCTCTCTCAGGGACGCCTCGTCATAGGCAATGCCGCCGCCGGTGCCGCCGAGGGTGTAGGCGGGACGGACGATGACGGGATAATGAATGGAGTTGGCAAAGTCCACGGCGTCCTCCACGGTGGTCACGACCACAGAGGTGACACAGGGCTGGTGGATGGACTCCATGCAGTCCTTAAAGCCCTGCCGGTCCTCCGCCTTGTGGATGGACTCGGGGCTGGTGCCCAGCAGCTTGACGCCGTACTTCTTCAAGATGCCCTGCTCGTGCAGTGCCATGGCCAGGTTCAGGCCGATCTGGCCACCCAGCGTGGGCAGGATGGAGTCGGGGTGCTCCTTCTCGATGACCGCGGTCAGGGAGGCTACGTTCAGGGGTTCGATGTAGACATGGTCGGCAATGTCCTTGTCGGTCATGATGGTGGCGGGGTTGGAGTTGACCAGCACCACCTCAAGGCCCTCCTCCTTCAGGGAGCGGCAGGCCTGGGTGCCGGCGTAGTCGAACTCGGCGGCCTGTCCAATGACGATGGGGCCGCTGCCGATGACCAGCACCTTTTTAATATCAGGATTCTTAGGCATTCTGAGCACCGTCCTTCTTTGCTTCGGCTACCATTTCAAGGAACTTGTCAAACAGGTATTCCGTGTCCTGCGGGCCGGGGCTGGCCTCGGGATGGAACTGCACGGTGAAGATGCGCTTGCCCTTGTAGCGCAGGCCCTCGCAGGTGTTGTCGTTGACGTTGACATGGCTCACCTCGGCCACGGCGGGGTCCACCGTGTCACTGAGCACCATGTAGCCGTGGTTCTGGCTGGTGATGAACACCCTTCCGGCGGCGATGTCCCGGACGGGGTGGTTGGCGCCGCGGTGGCCATAGGCCAGCGGGCCGGTCTTGGCACCGGTGGCCAGCGCCATCAGCTGATGGCCGAGGCAGACGGCGAAGATGGGCAGGTCGGCGTCATAGAGCTTCTTCACCTCGGCGATGATCTCCATATTGTCGGCGGGGTCGCCGGGGCCGTTGGACAGCATCACGCCGTCATAGCCGCCGGAGAGGATGTCCGACGCCTTGGTGTGGGCGGGCAGCAGCGTCACGTCGCAGCCGCGGCGGTTCAGGCAGCCGACCATGTTGCGCTTGGCGCCGATGTCCAGCAGTGCGATCTTGTACTTGGGATTCTCCACCGGGAAGTGGACAGGCTTCTTCGTGGACACACGCTCCACCGTGCCCTCCACCCGATAGGCCTTCATTTTCTCGATCAGTTCGGGCACATGAAAATGCTCCGCACAGGTGATCATGCCGTTCATGGTCCCCTGGTTGCGGAGTATTTTGGTCAGTGCACGGGTATCGATACCCTGAATGCCGGTGATGTTGTGCTGTTTCAGATAATCGTTCAGCGTACCCTCGTTGCGGAAGTTGCTGCCCCGCTCGGACAGGCTGCGCACAATGAACGCCTCCGCCCAGGGGCGGCCGGACTCATTGTCCTCATGGTTGACGCCGTAGTTGCCGATCAGAGGATAAGACATGACGATGCCCTGTCCCGCATAGGACGGATCGGTCAAGATCTCCTGATAGCCCACCATGGAGGTGTTGAACACCATTTCGCAGATGCGGTCTTCCGTACTGCCGATGCTCTCGCCCACGAAGGTGCGGCCGTTTTCCAGGATCAGTGTCGCTCTCATCGCGTATTCCCCGCCTTTCTCTTGCCTTCGCAAAGTCCAAAAAATTTTAAAAAAAAAGAAGTCTCCGCGCGCGATGCTCCTGCACCCGCGCGTGGCAACTCCCTTTAGGCTTTACCTTTATTTTTATATCACAACGTGCCGTAAATTGCAAGGTAAATTTGACTGCATTTGACACATTCCGCACAATTCCCAAATCTCTTTTGCATATTCCGGCGGGTTATGGACAGTCTAACAAGCGATGGATCATCCCGCCGGGAGGTGTTCTGCCATGACGATTGCGCTGATCCGAACGGTCATTTTATATTTCGTGCTGGTCATCGGCATCCGCCTGATGGGCAAGCGTCAAGTGGGGGAGCTGGAGCCGGCGGAGCTGGTGCTGGCACTGGTGCTGTCGGACATCGCCGCCGTGCCCATGCAGGACTTCGGCATTCCCCTGCTCTACGGCATTATCCCGATCATCACCCTGCTGTGCCTGACGATGATCCTCAGCGTCGTCACCATGCGCAGTGTGCGCCTGCGGGCACTGCTGTGCGGCAAGCCCAGCATCGTCATTCAGAACGGGAAACTGCGCCAGAATGAGATGAAAAAGGTTCGCATGACCGTGGACGAGCTGACAGAGGAGCTGCGCCTGCAGGGCGTCACCGATCCATCGGACGTGGAATACGCCATATTGGAGACCAGCGGCCAGCTGTCCATTCTCCTGAAATCCGCCCGTCAACCCGCCACCGCCGACCA
>CALEQS010000050.1 GCA_937907975.1 uncultured Clostridia bacterium
GGCCCCCATGTGCTGTGGAAATTTCCCCAGTTCCTCTTTGAGGTGCTGACCCGCCGCAAGCGGGTGTTCTCCACCGACCCCAGTGACGGCAACATCGCCGAGGGTCTGCCGGTGGTGCGTCAGGGCACGCTGAAGGCCTGGGTGAGCATCATGTACGGGTGCAACAACTTCTGCACCTACTGCATCGTGCCCTATGTCCGGGGCCGGGAGCGCTCCCGGGATCCCCAGCGCATTCTGGACGAAGTGCGCCAGCTGGTGGACGAGGGCTATAAGGACATCACCCTGCTGGGCCAGAACGTCAACTCCTACGGCAAAGACCTGGGGCTGGACATGGACTTCGCCGACCTGCTGAAGGCCTGCAACGACATCCCCGGCGACTTCCTGCTCCGCTTCATGACCTCCCATCCCAAGGACGCCACCCAGAAGCTCTTTGAGACTATGGCCGCGTGCGAGAAGGTGGCCCCATGCCTCCACCTGCCGGTGCGGGGGGGAAATGCCGGGGTGCTAAGGGCCATGAACCGCCGCTACACCGCAGAGCAGTATCTGGATCAGATCCGCCGCCTGCGGGAGCTGATCCCGGACATCGTGCTCACCAGCGACATCATCGTGGGATTCCCCGGCGAGACCACCGAGGAGTTTGAGGACACGTTGAAGCTCATTGAAGAGGTGCGCTACGACGCGCTGTTCACCTTCATCTACTCTCCCAGAGAGGGCACCCCCGCTGCAAAGATGGAGGACGTGCTCACCAGGGAGGAGAAGAGCGCCAACTTCCAGTGCCTGCTGGCGCGGCAGAACGCCATCAGCGCGGAAAAGCACGCCGCCTATGTGGGCAAGACCCTCCGGGTGCTGGTGGACGGGCGCAACGACGACGGAAAGCACACCCTGACCGCCCGCACCGACGGCGGCCGGCTGGTCCATCTGGACGGCGGCGAGGAGCTCATTGGCGGGTTCTACCCCTGTAAGATCACCGGCTCCTCCAACTGGGCGCTGTTCGGCGAGATCGTGGGGGAGTGACGGGCAAGCCCGCGCAGATCAACTTTGCCTTCCCCTTGAGGGGTGATTCCCCACAGTGTGGGGAAATGTCTGCGAAGCAGACAAACGGGTCGGAAGGTGGCCCGAAGGGCCGGATGAGGTGGCGACGACCGGAAGATTATCCTAAACCTGCCCCCTCATCAGTCACCTACGGCGACAGCTTCCCCCCCGAGGGGAAGCCTATGAGGTTCGCATAGAAACGTCAAAGAATCGAGGCAGATCATGGCCAATAACAAGAAAAGAAAGCATAAGGAAGTATTCCACAAGCCCCAGGCGATCGGCGAGCGCACAAAGCTGAAGATGACACCGGCACTCATCGCCCTGTCCGCGCTTTCTCTGGGCGTGCAGATCGGCGGCACGATCTTTGCCATCGTGGGCGTGGTGACTCTGCACGGTCAGGGCTACGGCCAGAGCGGCCTGCTGCTGGCCCTGCCCATCGTGATGTGGGTCATCTCCATCGTGGCCCGGCTGGGCTTTAAATACCTGCCGCTGGATATGTGGCGGATGCCCATCGACGTGCGTAAGGGCATGGTGGTCTGCAACGGCTGGCTGCTGAAGCTCACCACCCTGCTGGTGGAGCTGGAGTGCGCTGCCACATTCTGTTATGTGGACATCGCGCTCTATCTGGGCTATGCCCCGCTGGATGCGGTCATGCTCGCATGGCTCATCGCGCTGGCGCTCAGCGTCTGGCTCCCATGCCGCCGGGCCGGAAAGATCGGCCGCGGCGAGGCCGCCTGGGCGGCAAAAGAGGACAAGCAGGCGAAGTGAGGGAGGCCTTTGGCGCGGCGCTGACCGCCCCTTGTCATTCCGAGGCCGCAGGCCGAAGAATCTTACAGCACCTATGTCCGATGATCTGCATGGCAGTTGTAGAAGCGGGGGGGTTAAGATCCTTCGCTCCGTTCGGGATGGCAGGGCGGGAGTGCTCAGGATGACAAGAGGAGTGTTCGGAACGACACGCTTTATCAAAATATCTATTAGAACAGGAGGGGGATCATGGCAAAGACCAAGGAAAAAGAACTGACCCCCATGCGGAAGCAGTATCTGGAGATCAAGCGGCAGTACCCGGACTGCCTGCTGTTTTTCCGGCTGGGCGATTTTTATGAGATGTTCGACGAGGACGCCAGGACGGCGTCGGCGGAGCTGGATCTCACCCTGACCACCCGGGACCGGGGCAAGCCCAAGGAGGAGCAGACCCCCATGTGCGGCGTGCCCTATCACAGCTACCAGAGCTATCTGGCCCGGCTCATCGCCAAGGGCTACAAGGTGGCCATCTGCGAGCAGACCGAGGATCCCGCCACGGCCAAGGGGCTGGTGAGTCGGGACATCGTGCGCATCGTCACCCCCGGCACCGTCATGGACGACTCCATGCTGGCCCCGAACCAGAGCAACTACATCTGCGCTGTGGCCATGGACGAGACCGGCGCGGGCGTCTGCTTCTGCGACCTGTCCACCGGCGAGGCCCAGGCCACCTCCTTCACCGGCGCCGACGCCGTGGAGCACATCTGCAACGAACTGGGCCGCTTTGCCCCCCGGGAGGCTCTGCTCTCCCCGGAGGCGGCTAAGGAGAGCCGCATCACGAGCCTGCTCACCGACCGGCTGAACTGCTACTGGCAGGACGGCGGCGAGACCCGCTTTCTGCCCCAGGAGGCGGCGGAACTGACCCGGAAGCAGTTTCCCCAGGCCGCCGATCTGAGCGTCGTGGCCTACCGGGCGGTGGGCGGCGTGCTCAATTATCTTTACGAGACCCAGCGCACCGATCTGAGCTATCTCTCCTCTCTGCGCCATTACGAGAGCGACCGCTTCATGGAGCTGGATCTCACCGCCCGGCGCAATCTGGAGCTGACCGAGACCCTCCGGGGCGGCGAGAAAAAGGGCAGCCTCCTGTGGGTGCTGGATAAGACCAAGACCGCCATGGGCAGCCGCATGATCCGCAGCTGGATCGAGCAGCCCCTTATCTCGCCCGCCGCCATCCGCCGCCGTCTGGACGGCGTGCAGGCGCTGGTGGAGCACACCGTGGAGCGGGAGGAGCTGATCCTCGCCCTGCGGGAGGTCACCGATCTGGAGCGCATCATCGGCCGGGTGGTCTACGGCTCCGCCAACGCCCGGGACCTGGCCTCACTGGCCGCGGGCCTTGGCAAGATTCCGAAGCTGCGGGAGCTGTGCGCCGCCGTGGACGCCCCGCTCATCGCCGAGGTGCGGCAGGGGCTGGACGATCTGACAGAGCTCCGGGAGGAGCTGGAGCGGGCCATCGTGGACGAGCCCCCGTTCACCGTCCGGGAGGGCGGCATGATCCGCCCGGGCTATAACGAGAAAGTGGATCGGCTCCACTCCATCCAGACCGGCGGCCGGGACCTGGTGGCCCAGATGGAGGCCCGGGTCAAGGAGGAGTGCGGCATCCGCAACCTCAAGGTGAGTTATAACAAGGTGTTCGGCTATTACATCGAGGTGGCCAAGAGCCAGTCCGAGCTGGTGCCGGACAGCTGGGTGCGCAAGCAGACCACCGTGAACTCCGAGCGCTACATCAATCAGGAGCTGAAAGAGCTGGAGCACACCATTTTCTCTGCCGGGGACAAGGTGACGGCGCTGGAATACGAGCTGTTTTCCGCCCTGCGGGAGAAGGTGAGCGCCCAGGTGGAGGCCATTCAGGCCACCGCCCGGGCCGTGGCCCAGCTGGACGTGCTGTGCTCCTTCGCCGCCGTGGCGGTGAAGAACCACTATGTCATGCCCACCGTGGATGACTCCGGCGTCATCGACATCAGGGAGGGCCGCCACCCGGTGGTGGAGAAGGTGCTGAAGGACGCCTGGTTTGTGCCCAATGACACCTACATGGACGGGCAGGACGACACCCTCGCCATCATCACCGGCCCCAATATGGCCGGTAAATCCACCTATATGCGGCAGGTGGCGCTCATCTGCCTGATGGCGCAGGCGGGCTCCTTCGTTCCGGCCCAGTCCGCCCATCTGGGCGTGGTGGACCGAGTGTTCACCCGCATCGGCGCCAGCG
>CALEQS010000051.1 GCA_937907975.1 uncultured Clostridia bacterium
CGAAAATTGCTCCGCAGCAGTGTCTGAAAAACTACGGTCATCATACTCACCTCGATTTCTTATGATCAATAAACCAACTAAAACGGTTGGTATATTCGGATTATAGCGTACCAAATGCAGTTTGTCAACCCTCTTAAAAAATATCGCATGCTCCGTCCGGTTCTGTGTATTTCAGAATACTGGAAGCGCAGATAGAAAACAACGGCAGCATACCGGAAAGTGCAAGGCTGTGGGTGTTGCAATGTGAGAGCAAGGACACTCAAGGCGTACTATAAAAGAGAAGGTACCCTGCTGTATAACAGAGTACCTCCCCTTTCTTGAAACTTTTTCAGCCAATTCCATTCACAGCCCCTGTGGGCGCCGTTGTTTCTGCGCCTGCTGATCCTTCATGACTAATATTCCAGCACATGGTAGGAAAACAGCAGGTGGAACACTGTCTCGCTGTTTTCCAGATCCACATCGATGAGCTCGTTGATCTTATTGACCCGATAGCTCATGGTGTTGCGGTGAATGCTTCATCGCTCCTTTATTATATAGTAGCACAAAGCGTGGGTAGTTTCCACAAAAAAGGCCGGAGCGATTTTGAGAGCATACGCCGATTTTACAAAGGAATGCGAAGCTGTTGGGCAAAAATCACAAACACAGCATTGGGAGAAACCGATATAATAAGGACAATGAAAAAGGGAGGGAGCTTTTCCACATGGATGAGATGAAGAAAAACGGCCCTGGACCTGGTCCCAGTGAGGACGACGGCCCGCCTCCCATTGAATTTATGTACCGCGGCATTCCGAAGCTGGACTGCGCACCTGTACCGGAAAACGGCGTGCTGGAGGCAGACGTAGTCGAGGTGGGCTGCGGCGGCTCCGGTATTCCGGCGGCGGTGTCCGCGTTTAAAAACGGCACGAAGCGCGTCGTCATCATCGAGAAGCAGAAGCGCGCCGGCGGCAACTCTGTCATGGCACGCGGCCTGTTCGCCTGCGAGAGCAGTGTGCTGCGGCAGGCAATGGTCAAATCCGATAAGGACGAGATCTTCACCAATGCCATGAACTGGCACCACTACTCCTGTGTGAACGGCTGGGTGCTCCGGGCCTGGATCAATCAGTCCGGCAATACCATCGACTGGCTGCGCAAGCGGGATGTGGAGTTTGAGGTAAACACGACCACCCGCATGACCTATGACATTGCCCCGCATTGGCACTGCGTCAAGGACTCCACTATGGCGACTCCCATGGCACATCTGGTCGAGGAGCTGATCGCCCGGGGCGCGCAGTTCTTCACCGAGACGATGGTGGATGAGCTGCTGACGGAGAACGGCGCTGTGGTCGGCGTGAAGGCCAGCCATGCGGGCGCACAGTTTGAGATCCACGCTCCGAGCGTGATCCTGGCTTCCGGCGGCTTTCTGGCTAACACCGAGATGGTCAAGCGGTTCTACCCAGACTACGACGAGGAAAACTTCGGCGGATATAAGGCACCAAATATGGGCGAGAGCGTCACGATGGCTGAGTCCGTGGGCGCGAACCTGGAGCGGGACATCATGCTCATCAAGGAGGGCTGCGCCAGCTCCGACTGCGCTCCCCGCACCCTCAGTGAGTTTGGCCGTGAGCCCTATCTGATGTGGGTCAACAAGAAGGGCCGCCGTTATGTGGATGAGACTGTCGGCTCCATTCTTCAGATCGCGATCAACGCTATGCTGAACCAGCCGGAAAAGGCGTCCTATGTCATCTTTGACGAGGGCACCATGCACCGTATGATGGATCTTGGCATGGAACTGTCCAAGGGCGACAATTTCCGGGGCGTGCCCATCCCGGACCTGAAGGAACAGTTTGCCAGGGCGGCTGAGAAGGCTCCCACCGAGTGCGCTATCTGCGATACGGTGGAGGAACTGGCCAACTGGATCGGCTGCAAGCCGGAGGTGTTGCAGGACGAGCTGAACCGCTACAACGGCTACTGCGAACACGGCTATGACGAGGACTTTAACAAACCCCGTAAGTATCTGGCCCCCCTGCCATGTGGGCCCGTTTTGCGGCATCCGCCACAGGGGCCATTGCGGTAGACACCTGCGGTCCCATCCGAGTGACGGAGAAGATGGAGGTCATCGACCAGAACTGGGACCCCATTTCCGGCCTGTACGCCGCCGGATCGACCACGGCGGGCTGGCAGTCCAATGACTACTGCGGTGCCTATATTTTCGGCGGTGCCATGTCCTATGCGATCAATTCCGGCCGCATCGCCGGACGCAGCGCGGCAAAATACGCGGTAAAGTGAGGGAAGGATCATGAGAAAACTCACAACAGATGTCGCCATCATCGGCGCGGGCGCGGCGGGCATCCCCGCCGCCATCGAGGCCGCTCAGCGCGGCGTTAAGGTGGACGTGTTTGAGGCCAGCGACCATACCGGCGGCTCCTGCAACGGCGGCAATGGCGTGTTCGCCGTAGAGTCCAAAATATCGCCCAGATCCGTGCCAGCGATGCCGACCCCAACCATCCTACCAACTATAACCTGGAGGAGACCCCCTTCCTGCGACAGACCGAGTACATCAAAAAGTCCGGCGTCAAAATGCTCATTGCCTCCGTGGGCGGCTGGCAGAACCCGGAGACCTGTGAAAAGGCCATTGCTGAGGGTAAGATCGACATCGTCTCCATGGCCCGGGCCTGGGTGTCCAACCTGGATTACGGCAAGCTGGTCTATGAAGGCCGTGCAGACGACATCGTGCCCTGCCTGCGGTGCAACAAATGCCATGGCCGCGGTCCCAACGATCCCTTTGTATCCGTCTGCTCTGTCAACCCGAAGATCGGCATTGAGCACCGGCTCCACCATCTGGTCAGCCAGCCCGGCCTCAGCAAGCGCATTGCCGTCATTGGCGGAGGTCCGGCCGGTATGAAGGCGGCTATGGATCTCTGCGACTGCGGGCACAAGGTGACGCTCTACGAAAAGGAGGATCATCTGGGCGGTGCGATCTACCACTCCGAATTTGTGGACTTCAAGTGGATGCTCCGGGACTTCAAGAATTACCTTATCCATCAGGTGGAGAAGCGGGGCATTGACGTGCATCTGAACACCACTGCGACTCCGGAGCTCATCGCCGCCGGGAATTATGACATCGTCATCGCCGCACTGGACGCAGCACCCACCAAGCCGCCCATCCCCGGCCTGGCTGAGCGGGAGACTTTCTTCGGCGCACAGGCCATGATCCACCCGGAACAGCTGGGCCATAACGTGGTGGTCATCGGCGGCGGTGAAGTCGGCGTGGAGTGCGGCATGAATCTGGCCAGGAAGGGCCACGAGGTCGCGGTGCGGGAGATGCGTCCTCAGCTGGCCATGGACTCCACCATGATCCACTTCCATTCCATGTTTGAGGAGACCTGGCAGGCGATTCCGACCTTCCATGGCATTACCGGCGTGACTGTGACCGGCGTGGACGAGGACAGTGTCAGCTACAAGGACGCCGACGGCACGGAGCATACGATCCCCGCCGATTCTGTGGTGGTCTTCGCCGGCATGAAGGCTAAACGGGATGAGGCATTGACCTATTACAACATTACTGACGGCTTCTATATGATCGGCGACTGCCGCACCCCGGCCACGGTTCAGCAGGCCATGCGTCAGGCCTTTGCCGCCGCATCAGAGATTTGAGAAACATTCTCGTCATAACAGACTTTAAAACCGCTGAAATCGGATGATTTCAGCGTTTTTTCGCGCTTTTATAGGGCGGACGCTTAGATGATGCTTGCGTTTTTCTCCCTCAGCCGCTATGATAAGAACAACACCACAGAGCGAGGTTGTTTTTCATGACACTTCAACAGCTGAAATACGTCACCGCCGTGGCGGACACTGGTACGATCAGCGGCGCGGCGCAGGCGCTTTTCCTTTCCCAGCCCAGTTTGACCGCCGCTATCCGGGAACTGGAACAGGAACTGAATATCACTATTTTCAGCCGCACAAACCGGGGCGTTGTGCTCACTGCCGCCGGGGAAGAGTTTCTGGGCTATGCCCGGCAGGTGCTGGAGCAGACTGATCTTATTGAAGAGCGCTACACCGGCTCTGCGCCCCGCCGCCATCGGTTCAGTGTGTCCACCCAGCACTATTCCTTCGCGGTAGAGGCTTTTGTTGATCTGTTAAAGGAGTACGGAGGCCCGGAGTATGACTTCCGGATCCGTGAGACCAAAACCTATGAGATCATTGAGGACGTGTCCAAGCTGCGCAGCGAGGTGGGAGTGCTTTATCTGAATGAGTTTAACCGCCCGGTCCTGACCCGGGTGCTGCGGGAACACGAACTGGAATTCCATCCGCTGTTCACCGCCCGCCCTCATGTCTTTGTCAGCAAGGCCAACCCTCTGGCTGATCGCCGCACCCTCACGCTGGATGATCTGGCACCCTATCCGCGTCTATCCTACGAACAGGGGGAGCACAACGCATTTTACTTTTCTGAGGAGATTTTAAGTACCTTGGAATGTGATAAGGAGATCATGGTCAGCGACCGGGCAACGCTGTTCAACCTGCTCATCGGTCTGAATGGCTACACCATTTGCTCCGGTGTGATCAACAATGAATTGAACGGCCCGAATATCACCGCCGTGCCGTTGGATGTGGACGACTGTATGGAGATCGGCTATCTGCTTCACAAGCGCACTGTGCCCAACCGGTTCACCGAGACCTATATCGACGCGCTGCGCCGACATACCGGGGATTGAGCAGGCCGCCTGATGGCATGAGAATATAAGAAGAGGACTTCACAGAATGCAGATCCTGTGAAGTCCTTTTTATGGTTATTGATATTCAGCTTGGCCGCGCCGTATGTATGCCCACAGCACGCAGATGCAGGTCAGGGGAGCGTGCCGATCACGGTATTCAGCGTGACAGAACCTGCACTCTGGTAGGTTTCCGGTTCATAACCCATGATTTTTAATTGGATCTGTGAGCCGGGAGCGGGAACTGTCGTCAGATCGACGGTGCGTACATATTCTCCGGGCCGGATCAGGCCGGTCTCACCCAGAAGCGTTCCATCGGCGGCCAGAAGCCGCACTTTCAGCCAGACTGTATTTTCAATCGGATTTGTGAGGGATACCACGGCTTTGCCGTCATCAACGACTACATTACCGCAGATAGAAAAACGGTAATTCATCCCGTCCTGAAAAGGGGAGGAATACCCAAGCTCTTCCGGTACTGTCGGGATGCCCAACTCCGCGGCGGCATCAAAGGGCGGCGGCGTAAACTGCGGCGGCTCCTGCTCTGGACGAAACAGTACAAAGAGCGTTGTACCGAGCAAAACTGCGAGCAGTGCGCATAGTACAGGGATGAGACGGGAAGTCGTCCTTTTCTGCCTGTTCATAGGGGATCACGCCTTTCTGCCTGTGCCGGAAAGCCCGTGCGGCAGGACTGCAAAGGCAGTCCTGCCGTGGGTGGATTTTGTCTGTCAAAGACAGGGGAGAATCATTTCGTTCGGCGGAACGATTACCTGGCGGAGACGGTCCAGATGCCGCCGCTTTCGCTCACGGCATAAGTATTGGTGTCCACATAGGAGGTGGGGTCAAAGTTGTAGGTGCCGGAAAGGGCGGAGACTACACAGTTGTCTGCGAGCTGGATCTTACCATTCATCCTGATGGCGCCAAGCAGGTTTAGTTTGAATCCGCGGTTCCCCAAGATGTTATTACCCGCGCCGTCTCTGCTGAGCGTGCAATCCTTCAGTGTTGCTGTTCCGTTCAAAAAAACGGAACTATTGCCGGTACACGACGACATGGTGCAGTTTTCAAACAGGGCGTTGGCGCCGGTGGCTACAAGCAGATTATCGCCGTAATTGGCCACATAGATCGAACCGTTTCTCATGATCACCTTGTCGTAGAAGTCGATATCATACCCTCCGGTCGTCAGGGTTTTGCCGTTCAGGTCGACCACCGTGCTGCCCCGCAGCTCAAGCTCCTGACCTGTGGTGATGTCCGCATTGAGCCGGATCGCGCCGCCCTGTGCCACGGCCGCAGCCAGCTCGTCCGCAGTGGAGACGTCGGTGAGTCTGGCGATGTTGACCGTGATCGTGCCGATCTTGCCGGTCTCGCCGATCTTTGCACCGCTGATGCCAAAGGCCGCGGTGCCCTTCGGAGCCTCGCTGACCTTGGTGCCCTCGGCGGTCTCCAGGTTCAGGGCGCTTTTGTCAAAGCTGCCGACGATCCCTTCGCTGCCGTCAAAGCGGAAGGAGGCGGTGATGGCGGTGTTGGAGTGGTTGGTGACGGTGATGTTTTTGGTATCGGTCGACCAGCCCTTTTCATAGTTTGCGTTCTCATAGTCGTGTGTTCCGGGATTCCAGGTGGGATAGCCGTCAAAATAGGTGAATTCCATGGCGTCCCAGACGATATCCGCCGAGATCTGGGTGCGTTCCGAGGCGCCCTGCACATAGTTTCCTTTGACGTCGATCCCGGTCCCGGCGGTGCCGTCGTTGGTCTCGGCGGCAAAAGCCGTCGTGGCAAGCCCGGTCAGCATCAGGCCTGTCAGTGTCAATGCCAGCAGTTTTTTCATGATGTTTTTCCTCCTTTTGTTCACGTTCTTTCCTCTTTATTTTGCGGTAACGGTCCAGATGCCGCCGTTCTCGGTCACGGTACAGGCATCCGAGTTCACATAAATACTGGGGTCAAAGTTGTAGGTGCCGGGCAGGCAGGTGAGGAAGCCGTCGACATGGTTGCTTTCTATCGTTGAGGCTGCTCCGGTAAGACGGATATCGCCGCTGAGGGTGATTTTTATATTCTCCGACCCCCAATAGGCAAAGAATCCCGTGTGTGCTGATTCGATCGTCGTGTCCCGAATATTTAATGTACAGTTATTCTTTATAAGAAACGCATAATTTGAACCGGAGACCGACAGGCTGCAATGATCGATGTTCATCGTATAGCCGCTGCCTTCGGTTATGGCGAGGAAAGATTTCAATGTGCAGTCGGTAAGGGTCAGGGTGCTGTTGTTACACTGGAAGGGAACAAGGGAAATTCCATAGTCTGGTCCATTATCTGCGTTTATGACACCATTTTTCAGTGTGCACGCTCCGCCGGCATCGACCTGAATGCCATAGATCTCCGCTTCAGGGTCGCTCACTCCGTCAATGATATTCAGGGTATGGCCGCCAAGATCGACGACTGCTGCCTTTCCGGCACCAATGGTGGGCACGGCAGGGGAGGAGGCTGTGTAGGAAATATCGCCGATCATATTGACGCAGTCGCCATTCTGCATTGCGGTGAGCAGAGTGTTGGGATTAGAGGTACTGAGTGACCGCACGATGGATACGGTGATATCGCCCAGTGTGCCGCTTTCGCTGATTTTACCGTCCACAATGCCGAATTGGACACTGCCGCTGGGCGCGGCATCGGCCGCGGTGCCCACTGCGGAAGGCAGACTCAGCGAATTCTGGTCAAATGCACCGACAATGCCTGCATCGCTGTCAAAGCGAAAGTTGGCTATGATATCAGTGTCAGAGTGATTTGTGACCGTAATAGTTTTGGTATCTTCTGTCCACCCGGGTTTGGCGGAGCCAATATACTCATGCTTTTCTGCGTCCCAGACCGGAGCGCCGTCCAAGTAGGTGAACTCCATTGGCTCCCAGGTGATGTTGACCGAGATCTGCGAACCATTTGCGCCCTGCTCATACTGACCCGCGACATTGATCTTCGTATCAGCAGTACCGTCGTTTTCCGCGTCTGCCGCAAGTGCCGGGGCGGAAAGGCCCATCAGCAGCGCCGCCGCAAGCGCCAGTGAGAACCATCGTTTCATTTGGTATCCCTCCTTTTACGATTGAACGGTCACGGTGATCTGTGCAAGCGTGTCTACCATTGCTTTCTCGCCGCTCTCCGGGTCATAGCTCAGGATGCGGAAATCGGCGTCTGTATAGGTGCCTTCCGAAAGGGTGTCCGCGGCGCCCGCCAGCAGGGGCAGCGTCTGAAGCTGACTGCCGGGCAGAATGAGCCCGGACTGTGCAATGACAATGCCTTCTACCTCTACACACAGCACAATGTTCTGCGTGGAGCTGGATGGATGGGTGTACTGAAACTGTACCTCGCCACTGGACAGGCTGACAGTCACCGCGCTGGAATACGCGATGCTGATCCCGCCGCCTCCAGCCGGGACATCCAGCTTTGTGCCGCTGTCTTTTGCCGGTTCGGCGTTTTCCTCCAGTTCCGGTGCAGCATAGTCCGGTTCCGGGGCCGGCGCCGGTCGGCGAAAGAATACGGCCCAGATCGTTACGGCAAGGCAGATCACGATCCCCACGCTCAGCAGGATGATCAGCAGTTTATTCCTTTGCTCTCTGGCATTGCGCTCTTCCATTGCGACCCCTTCCTTCTATATTTTATTTTAAGTAAACGCTTGTTTATTTATAAAATAGCATAACTTCCCTGCTTTGGCAAGTAGTAAATCAGAAAAATTTCCACGAAAAAAGCCCGGGAGAGGGGAGACCTCTTCCGGACCTTTTACTAAGGTTGTGAAGTTCAGGGGAGACTTATTTGTGCTCCAGATATCTTTCGTGGAACAGCAGGAACGCCTGCTTCAGGACTTCCAGCTGGCTTTTGAGGTAGTATTCGTCCTCAAACATGGCATAATGGACACTGGCGCGGATCAGTATGAAGATCAGCGGTGTTGTGATCGTGTAGGGAATGCCGATTTTTGGCTCCAGCTGTTTTGCATACTCTGTGTAGCGCTCGTTGACGCCCTCAAAGAATTTTTTCCCGTATTCAATATACTTTGGGTGAGTATAGACCTGATACATCAGCCGGTATTTTTTTCCGTGTTTTTTCGCCGTCCAGTAGGGGATCTCTTCAATAAACCGCATGGCGTCCTCTGGATCGGTGGGGGCCAGAGCCATGAAGTCATCTTCTACCTTGGACATACAGTAGGCGGTGGACTGAATAATCAGATCGTCCAGATTTTCAAAATACTGATAGAGTGTGGCCACGTTGCAGCCGCATGCCTCCGCGACTGCTTTTACGCCGACGCCGTTCAGACCGTTTTCAGCATAGCAGTCATAGCTTTTTTCCATGATCTCGATTTTTTTGGCCTGTCGGGCCTCCTCGTTTACTGTACGCAATGCTTTTTCCTCTCTTTTTCCTAGCATTTGTTTAATTACAAAATAACGCAATGTTCTTGATTTTGCAAGTAGAAAATCGGTAAAGACCGGAACTGTGTGGACGCCGGCAACAGATCTGTCCAAGGAAAGAGCTGCGGCACACCTCGGGGGATGGGAGCCGCGATGTTTACGCATCATCTTTTGAGGAAATTTCGGCAATGACGGGAAAGAATCCTCGGCAATTTGCTTGAACTTGGAAGGAATTTTTGCTACTATATATTAAAAGAGAAACAAGATTTGGCATGAACAAAAAATCGCAGAGATGCGGCTTTCTTAAAATGCATAAGTTAGTTATATCTAACCAAAAGAAAACACCTCATCGGATCGGAAAGGGGAATGTATGAGGGACAGGAAAATGCAGTTTGACCGCAGCTGTCATGTGCTGTACTCCAAGCCGTGCAAAAAGGAGATTCTTGCGAAGATCGCCCTGCACTATCCGACATCAGAACGGGAAGCGGTCTGGGATCGGGTGCAGCGGCAGTATGTGGATTTCCTTGCTGACTGGCGTACCGATCTGGGTGGAAAAAAGAACTTTCATAATGGTGCGGGCGGTACTTATGACTGCATTGCCATCATGAGCTATTACGTTGTGTGCAGAGCAGTCACTTCCTTCCGGGGGATCGAGGAAATAGAGGAAAAGCTCATTCTGCCCGCGTTCCGCAGACTGAAGTTTGTGGACTGCAATAAGCCGTTTTGGCGGAATCTGCTGTATTCAGGAAAAGGTCGACGCGATGAACCAGCTGCTGGAAAAGCAGGCCGGCATGATGCCTAAGGTATCCCTCAGTGTCGGTGTTGCCTTCTCGGATCGCAAGGGTCCCACTGGCACCATCTTTCAGGATGCCGATCAGGCGCGCTATGACCGCAAAGAGCATGGCAAGTGCGGCTGCACATTCTACAAACACAAGTGACTTGAATAACACCCGCCCGGTGCAGTCTGACAGGGACTGCATCGGGCGGATGCTTCAGGAGGATATGGCGGGTGAGCTGGCACAGGGCAACTATGTGATCTGCGGCGGCGATTGCAACCACAACCTGCTGGTCGCTGAGGACGAGACGGACGCCGAGAGCTGGGCCTATCCTTTCCCGCGCAGCTACCTGCCGGAGAAAATGGATTTTTGCCTAGATCTGTTGGACGATGCCCAGCGTGCGGCATTGGCACCTACTACCCGCAACGCGGACATTCCCCATGATCCGGAGCAGAGCCTGTGCCTGACCGTGGACGGCTTTATCATTTCAGACAATATTGAGCTGGTGGATTATTCCACTGTGGATACAGGATTCCTGTGGTCCGATCATAACCCGGTTCAACTGACTTTCCGTCTGCTGGATCGGTGAGCTTCAGCGTCGGCGCATTCAGCATGGATGCGCCGGCGCTGACCGTTTTGTGCCTGATACGCGAAGAATAGGCGTCAGGGTGGACATTTGGCGGAAAATCGTGTATAGTGGGCAGGTAAAAGAGGCATCATTAAGTGAGGTTCTGTTTCATGAAGCATAAGGTATACTTTGATTCCAAACTTTACCGACTGCGTGCGGTCGGAGATTATTTTCGGCTGAGCGGCTGGTACATAGATGAGAGCGGCAAACCTGCTGAATTTTCCGTGGCAGTGGACGGAACTGCTGTGCCTGTGACCGTAAAGCGCATTGCCCGGGACGATGTAAAGAACCGTTTTTCATGGTGGAAGGGCGGCGCTGACTGCGGCTTTACCATGCGTATTGAAAGCGGAAAATGTGAACAGCTGGCCGACTCGCTGGAAGTGTGGGCGCAGACAAGTGCCGGCTGTGAATGCATTTTGAAGCTGGGACAGGCGGAGCTTGCCAAACTGGCGGATCGGCGCACTGTGCTGAGTCTGATAGAGTCCGCAGTCATTGATCAGGGGAAGATCACGGTACAGGGCTGGGCAGATACCTGTCTTGCCGGCGAGACCGTGCAGTTTGAAGTGACAGACAGCCATGGCACACCGGTGGAGTTCCAGCAGACATGGATTCTGCGTGAGGACGTGGTGGATGCCCAGCTTATCGAATCGGACAATACGCACTGTGGGTTTGCGGTTTCCTTCCAGTACCTGGAGCAGGAGCACTACCAGCTCATTCTGAAGGACAGCCAGAACAGCGCTGCGATCCCTCTGGTTCCCGATCAGCTGCGCAGAGAGCAGAAGAAAAAGTCCCAGAAGGGCTTCGTATCTGCGTGCCTGCACAATCTGACGCCGCATAATGTGGCGCGGGCGATGGATTATGTGGTGCACCACGGCTTCCGGGGCTTGAAGGAGCATATCACCTCCCGGCTCAGTACCCGCGGCATTCCTTATGGAACATGGTATGCCACCCATAAGGTGACGGAGGAGGAGCTGGAGCAGCAGCGCCAGACCAAGCTGGAATATGAGCCGAAGATCAGCATTGTAGTGCCCACTTACCGCACCCCGATCAACTTCCTGAAAGAGATGATCGAGTCTGTTCAGGCGCAGACCTATCCCAACTGGGAGCTGTGCCTGGGGGACGGAAGCGAGGGAGACGAGGCGCTGGAGCGTACCGTCCGGGAGTATGCCTCGGCGGATTCCAGAGTGAAGTTCAAGGTGCTGGAGAAAAACCTGGGCATTGCGGGCAACACCAATGGTGCGCTGGAGCTGGCCACCGGCGATTTTGTCGGTCTGCTGGATCACGATGACATTCTTGCACCTAACTGCCTGTTTGAGGTGGCCAAGGCGCTGAATGAAGATGATTACGATGTGCTCTACACCGACGAGGACAAGGTGTCCGGCAATCTGTCGGAGCACAATGATCCTAACTTTAAGCCAGACTACAACCCGGATCTGCTGTGCTCCCATAACTACATCACGCACTTCTTTGCCGTCCGTAAGTCGATCGTGGATAAGATCAAAGGCTTCCGCAGCGAGTTTGACGGCAGCCAGGACTATGATTTCATTTTCCGCTGCATCGAGAACTCCAACGGAAAGATCAAGCATATTCCCAAGATCCTGTATCACTGGCGCATTCACGGCAACTCTGTTGCCGGAGATCCGGCCAGCAAGATGTATGCCTATGAGGCGGGCCGAAAGGCCATTGAAGAGCACCTGAAGCGCATCGGCATTCAGGATGCCGTGGTGGAGCATACGGAGATGTGGGGTATGTATCATGTGATCTACTCCACAAAGCCGGATCCGCTGGTCTCCATCATCATTCCCAATAAAGATCATATTGATGATTTGGATAAGTGTGTGCAGTCCATTTACAAGCACAGCAAATACACGAATTTTGAGTTTGTCGTGGTGGAGAATAATTCCACGGAAAAGAGCACCTTTGCCTACTACGAGAAAATGCAGAAGGAGCATGATAACTTCCATGTGGTCACATGGACGGATGGCTTCAATTATTCCGCCATCAATAATTTCGGTGTCCGCCATGCGAAGGGTGAGTATCTGCTCTTCCTGAATAATGACACCGAGCTCATCAGCGAAAATGCCATCGGGGAGATGCTGGGTACCTGTATGCGTCCCGATGTGGGCATTGTGGGTGCAAAGCTCTACTTCGGCGATGATACCATTCAGCATGCCGGTGTGGTCGTTGGCCTGAGCGGCTTTGCGGGCCATGTGTTTGTGGGCTTCCCCAAGAGCTATTACGGGTTTATGATGCGCGCCCGGGTCAGCGGTGACTACAGCGCCGTCACCGCCGCCTGCATGATGGTGGACCGGAAGGCGTTTGACCGTGTGAATGGCTTCAGCGAGGATTTTGTGGTGTCGCTGAATGACATTGACTTCTGCCTGAAGGTGCGCCAGCTCGGCCTGCTGGTGGTGTTCAACGCCTTTGCAGAGTGGCACCACTACGAGTCCAAGTCCAGAGGTTACGAGGACACCCCGGAGAAGATCGAGCGTTTCCAAGGCGAGATCGCCCGGTTCCAGGCTAAGTGGCCGGATATTCTCAAGAACGGAGACCCCTACTACAACCCCAATTTTGGTTACTATCAGTGGCCGTTCACCCTGAAGAACTGAAAATATCAGAGTCAATGCACCGGCTGTTCCCGTTGAACAGCCGGTGTATTCTGCAAAAAAAGAAATGCCCGGACTGCATTGCGCAGTCCGGGCATGATCTGTCTATTGAAAGTTAGAAGTTACTCCACGTCCAGCACGATCTTGCCGGTGTAGGTGCCGGCCTTCAGATCAACGCTCTGGCCGTCTACGGTGACGGTGAGCTTCTTGCCTGCGGGGGCGGCAACTTTTGCACCCTCAGCCAGGGTCAGACCGGTGATGTAGCTGGTGCCGGTGACGATCCAGGAGGAGGCGGCATCCATGGTGATAACGATGCCGTTGTTCACCGTGGGAGCAGGAGTCTGGGTGATGTTGGTCAGCTCCATGCGGTTGTCCTCCACGATGGTGGTCAGGCCGTCGCGGTACTTCTGGGTGGCGGAGGAGATGATGCCCTCGATAGAGGTGCCGGTCAGCTCCAGACCAAGGTTTTTGGGGCCGCGCAGGTCGTCGCCATGGTGACGGGCCGCAATGGGGCCGCCATAGGCGTCGGCGCCATCGTCACCCTCGGCGTCCCAGTCAGGGAGCAGGCCGATGACGGTGTCGTGGAACTCGCCCACACCGGCAATCGCACTGTTGCGGTAGGCACGGATATTGGTGGTGGAGTTCAGGAAGTTGCCCTTGATCGCGCAGTCCTTCAGTCGGAAGGTGACGTCCTCGGTCAGGGAGGCGGTGGACAGATCCCGTCCCTCGACATACTCATCGACCACACCCACGGGGATGTGGAAATCGGCCATGGCCATGCCGCACTGGTCAGTGTCCATCAGCTGGACAATGGTGCCGTTGGCGGCGGTCATGCTGCTGTTCTCCACATCAATGATGGTGGAGGCACCATGCACGCAGAAGGTGGACTTGCTGGTCTTGAAGTCAGAGTTCTTGATGGTCAGAATGGAGTTGTCGTCGCCGTTGATCATCACGCCGTAGCGGCGGCCCTTGATGCGGCTGTTCAGAATGGAGGCCTTGCCCTTGCCCTCCATGCCCATCATGAGCAGAGGATAGCCATAGACATCCACGTCGCAGTTGTCGTAGATGACCTCGTTGTCGCCGATGCAGAAGGCACCGTAGCCGTGGGCCTTGGGGCCGGAAAGTTCCATGCGGGTGTTCTTGACCAGCATGGTCTGGCCGCCGTCGGTGCCGTCAATGGACAGAATGCCCCAGCCGTTGGTCTTGAGGTCGCAGCCGTCATAGGTGACGTTGGCCGCATCGGTAAACTGAGCCAGACGGTTGCTGCCGCAGAAGCCGACCTGCCAGCTGAAGCAGCCGGGCCAGGTGTCCTCAGGGCAGATGTTGGTCATCTTGGTGTTCTTGACGGTGACAGTGCTGGTGCCGCCAACATGGACTGCGCAGCGGGTGACACCGTTGACGGTGAAATCGCAGTCCTCAATGGTGACGGTGGGATTGCCCACCACGGTGACAGCGCAGCCCACACCGAGGAAGTCGTTGTCGCCAAAGCCATCAAAGTCAGCCTTCACGTCCTTGATGGTGCACTCGCCCTCGCCGTCCACGACGATGCCATTGAAGCTGTCCTCACGGCTGGCCATGTAGACACCCTCAACCTTGCCGTCCTCAATGGAGCCGCCCTGCAAGATGGCAGGAATGGTCTTGGTGACCTTGCCGTTTTCCACCACAATGCCGGTGTGGAAGTCGCGGCTGATCTGGTTGGGACGCATCAGTCCGCCGGGACGCATATGGTAAACGTCGGTGACAGAGAGAACAACATCACCCTTGTAGGTGCCGGGCTCGATCTTCTGACCGACGCCATTCACAGTCAGAGTCAGAAATTTTCCCTCAGGGGCCATCAGCACAGCCCGGGGGCGGATGATGAGCTCATTGCAGGAGAAGGTCTCCTCCACCAGCCAGGTGGACTGGTAGGCCATAACGGAATTGCCGGTCTTTTTCAGAATTTTGGTTGCATAAGGTGCGTTCATATCAAATGTTACCTCCTAACAACAAATTGTATGACTACTGTCTTTATTGTAGCAAACCCGGCAGTTGGATGGAAACAACATTCTGTCACTTTTGCACAACTGATGAAACGGATCAACACAAAAATTGGGTTATTATACGAAATATTAGCGATGAAAACAATGAACCCCGGAGCTTTTCAAAAAGCTCCGGGGTGTTTTGTATCAAATGGGAAAACGCTGGCTTGTTTACTTGCTCTCCTTGATGGCGTCCTGCATCATGTCCACGTTGGGAATCATGCCCCGGGAGCAGACGCACTCGATCTCCACCAGACCGCCCTTGGGCAGTGCGGCGACCTGAACAGCGGAGCGGGCGGGATAGTTTCCGCTGAAGTGCTTGGCATAGACCTCGTTCATGGCGGCGAAATCGTTGATGTCGGCCAGGAACACGGTGGTCTTGATGACGTTGTCGACGGTCAGATCGGCCTCGGCCAGAATGGCCTCAATGTTCTTCAGGGACTGCTCGGTCTGAGCCTGAATGCCGCCCTCCACCAGGTTGCCGGTGGCGGGGTCGATGGCCAGCTGGCCGGACAGGAAGACCATGCTGCCGACGCAGACAGCCTGAGAGTAGGGGCCGATGGCGGCGGGGGCGTTCTTGGTAGCAATAATGTTCTTGATCTGTTCCATAATAAAATCTCCTTTGCAGATGGGATTACAAATTATTTGTCGAAGAGGGTCAGCGCGTTCCAGCTCTCATAGATGTGAGCCAGTTCCGATTTTTCCTCCGGGTCGTCGCTCCAGTGCCAGCCCAGTGCGCCGGTGGGGCAGGAGTGAACGCAGGCGGGCTGTTTGCCGGCCTTGATGCGTTCCACACAGCCGTGGCATTTTTCCATCTTCTCGCGGGGGCGCTTTGCACCGGTGGGGCGGAAGGTGGGAGCGCCGTAGGGGCAGGCCATGGCGCAGGAGTGACAGCCGACGCAGTTGTCGGTGTGATAGAGGGTCAGCCCGGTCTCCTCATCTTTATAGATGCAGCCGACAGGACAGGCAGTCACGCAAGGCGCATCGGGACAGTGGAGACAGGCAATGGAAATAAAGACCCGCTCCGTCTCACTTTCGTACTCATACACCTTGCGGTAGGGCTGCATACCGGCTTCCACGTCCACATCGTTCTGATCCATGCAGGCGATGGCGCAGGCACCGCAGGCGGAGCACTTCTGTGGGTCAAAGTCAAATACGATCTTTTTCATGTGCTCACACCTCCTTTTTCTTTACGCCGCAGCGGACGCTGCGATAGCCGGGAAAGCCGGAATAGGGATCGTTGTGTCCGGGCGGAATGATGGAGTTGACGTCAGCCTCAGTATAACCATGGTACATGAACACGGTGCCGGGCTTGACGGCCCGGGTGGGGTTGGCACCCGCGGTGATCGCACCGGCCCGAGTGAAGAGTTCGATGGTGTCCCCCTTCTCAATGCCCAGCTTTCTGGCATCCTCGTCGTTCAGATCGGCAGTGGGCACCGGGCGCATGGAGCGCAGCCAGGGCACCTTATGCAGCCGGGAGTGCAGGGCGTTGGGCAGACGGGCACCGGCGACCAGACGGAAGGGGTATTTCTCCGGGTCGGTGTCGTCGATGCTGTCCCGATAGGTGGGCAGGGGATCGAGCCCCGGGAACTTTTCAATCACGGTGGAGTAGAGTTCAAACTTGCCGGTGGGTGTTTTGAAGCCATGCTCGCCCACGGGAATGACCTTGACGCCCTCCAGCTTTTGCGGGAACTGGCTGTGAGCTTTTAGAAAGTCGATGTTCACCGGGGTGTCCCGGAGCATATAGCGTACACAGACCTCGCTGCCCTGCTTCAGCAGGTCATCGTCCACATCCAGACGGCGGGCCAGCTCGCAGATGATCTCGTCATCGGGACGGGACTCACCCAGCGGGGCAATGACCGGTTCGGTGTACTGCCCAAAGCCGCCGCCGAACACCTTGAACTCGCTGCGCTCAAAGGAGGAGCAGCAGGGGAGCACGATGTCCGCCAGTTTCGCAGAGTCGGTCATAAAGAGGTCGATGTCCACAAAGAAGTCCAGCTCCTTGATGGCCTTTTCCAGCTCCTTATCGCCGTTGAACATACGGAAGTTCATGCCGTGGGCCCAGATGGCCTTGACGGGGTAGGGAAGCCCCTGAGAGATCTGGCGGGCCAGATCGTTGCCCTGCATCTCGCCGACGACCTCATCCCACAGGGGGAAGCGCACCGCGCCGACCGGGCGGGGGGCGTCCTTGGGGTATTTCTCAAAGGGAAACTTGTGATCCAGCGTGGAGAAACCGGCCATAGAGTGGGCATAGGTCAGCGGGGCAGGGATCATTCCGCCGGGGCGGTCATAGGTGCCCATCAAAGCGGACAACGCCATGACGGCCCGGTGAGTCTGCATACCATTGGTGTGGTGTACCAGCGCCGCACCGGACTGGTTGATGGTCAGCGGCATATTTTCGTGGATCATTTTGGCGGCCAGCCGGATCTGATCGGCGGGCACGTCGGTCAGCTGTTCCACCCGCTCGGGTGGGAAGTCCATGACGTACTGCTTGTACTGCTCATAGCCATAGACGTTCTTTTCGATGTAGTCGTGATCCACCCAGTCGTTGAAGATGAGCTCCCGGGCCAGGCCGAGGGCCAGTGCGCAGTCCGTGCCGGGCTTGATGCGCAGATGCAGATCGCACTGCTTTTCTACGGCGGGGGTGATGCGGGGGTCGACAATGATGACCTTCATGCCCCGCTCCCGGGCCTTGTCTACGCCGCCGATCATCAGATGCTGAGCGTAGTAAGCATTATAGCACCATCCGAGGAAAATGCCAGCATTTCGCAGGTCAGGGGCGGCAAAATCTGCGCCGGTGGCCAGCCGCCAGGACATAATGGTGGAGGTGAAGCAGGAGGAGGACTCGGTGCCGTAGTTTACGGAGCCGAAGTCGTAGCACAGCCGCTGGAGAAAGGGGCGGTACCACTTGTTGTAGCCGGAGTAGAAGGCCACGGAGCAGGGGCCGTACTCCTGCTTGACCTTGTTGAGCCGCGCGACGATCTCGTCATAGGCCTCGTCCCAGGTGATGGGCTCAAATTTGCCCTCGCCCCGCTCGCCGACCCGGCGCAGAGGGGTCATGATGCGGTCCT
>CALEQS010000052.1 GCA_937907975.1 uncultured Clostridia bacterium
AACGCCTCGTAATACTTCTGCCAGTTGTGGGCCCAGTCCTCCTCCTTGAGGGAGACGGTGGACCCCTCCAGACTGCCGCAGTCCGCCGCCGTGCGGGCGCGGAATGCGCTCAGACCGGCCTTCAGCTCCTCCAGCCGGGCGTGGCCGTCCTCGTCGTCAGTCAGGTAGCATTTCACCCGGTTTGTCCCGGTGCGTGCCTGCTTCAGCGCTTCGTCCACCTCATCCCAGCAGTTCTTGTTCTCGTCGGCAAACTGCTCAAAGTCCGCCTCCTCCTCGACCACCAGTCCGCCTACGCCCAGCGCAGTCAGATAGGCGCACACCGGCTCAATGCCCGCGGCGGTGGTGTCAATGCTTACTTCCAGCCAGATCTGTTCCATAAAGCTCTCCTTTTATATGGTTAATATTTTTATTGTACCCCAGATCGGAAAAAGTCGCAAGAATGACAGAGCCAGGAAATTTTCTTCTGCTCTGGCGCATCCGATGATCTCTCAAATGCAAAACAAAAAAGAGCGACCGCATTTCAGCAGATCGCTCTTTCTAATAATGAATGATGGTCTCCTTGCCGTTGAAGGAGTAGCTGTCCACAATGCCGCAGATCACCAGATCCACGATAGCGTAATCGTCGTCCAGCAGCATATTGCCCGCACCGCCGTCAATATTGACCAGCACGATGTCGCCCACACCGGCGTCCGCACAGTCAAAGGCGATCAAGCGCGGTCCGGTCGGCGTGCCGTCCGGCTCCAGATACTGCACCAGCATCAGCTTATAACCGTTGTAGCCGTCGTCCTTGATGGTAGACACCACATTGCCTACCACTTTTGCAATTCGCACCCGATCTTCCTCCTTCCATCACAGTGATTCCATCCCTATCGCTTTCTGCGGTTTCACAGAATTTCGCTCACCACAGTGAGCGAAACAAATTCCAATCCGTCCAAACTCAGGGCGTGTACCTGAGTTTGGACACCCTGCGCGGACAGGCGGGGGACTTTTGCACTGCAATCGAGCCCGCCTGTCCGCGGAACCCCTCTTTTCGGGAAGGGAACCTTCCCGAAAAGAAGTTAAAGTTCCTCGTTATAGGTGTCAATGAAGCCAACGATCGAGGCGTCCGCCGGGATCCGAAGGCCCCGGAAGATCCGGGAGGCCTCCTTGGAGCCGATCAGATAGACGTAATCGCCCAGACCCGCCTGACGGGTGTGATCGGCCGCAATAATGAGGCCGGCCTCTTTTCCGTTTTCGATCTTGCGGACGATCAGCAGAGGAACGCCCTCAAGACCCGGGTCCTTCACCGTGGCGACCACCGATCCCGACACTACGCCGGCATACATGGATCAGGCCTCTTCCTCGCCGCGGTCCAGATGGGGCAGGATGAACTCCACGTCGGAATGGGGACGAGGGATCACATGGACACCGTACAGCTCGCCCACGCGCTTGGCGGAAGCGGCACCGGCATCAACAGCGGCCTTGACAGCGCCCACGTCGCCGCGGACCATGACGGTGACCAGACCGGAACCGATCTGCACCTTACCGATCAGATGGACATTAGCAGCCTTGACCATAGCATCAGCGGCCTCGATGGCACCGATCAGGCCGCGGGTCTCGACCATACCAAGAGCTTCTTTCATAATAAAAACCTCCGTAAATGAATTTTTTGGTTTTTTACCTAATTTATGGTTGCGGGGAAATGTATTTATCCAATCGCCTTGAGCATATCAGGGTGGGGCGAGGGGATCACAGCACTTTTGGCCATCAGGCCTTGAGTCTCCTCCAGCGCCTCAGCGGCTTTGATGGAGGACTGCACAGCGGCGACCTCTCCGTTGAGCAGGATAAAGGATTTTCCGCCCAGACCTCTGCCCAGACGCACCTCCAGCAGATCGACCTCAGCCGCCTTGGCGGCGGCATCAGCGGCGTGGACGGCGGCGCAGAGGGAATAAGTCTCCATGATGCCGAGGGCGTTCAGACGATCCACCATGGTGCAGGCGGAAATGGCGGGGGCAACCTGCGGATCCACATTGGGAATGACCAGGCTGTCGATGAGCAGGCTCTCCGCCACCTCCCGGCCCGCCTCAACGGCGGAGCGGACGGCGGCCACCTCTCCGGCCACCACGATGTAATACTTGCCGGCGCAGACACAGCCTGCGCTGACCAGTTCCACCTCGGCGGCCTTCAGCATGGCGTCACAAGCCAGGATACCGGTGGGAATGCTCATAATTTCGTTCATACCAATGGCACCCATAGCTTCACTTCCTTATCTCAATGAATTCGCCGGTCACCTGGGTGACGGTGCCGTCAATGGAGGCGTGGATATTGGCCCCCATTCCGTTGGGCTGGGCGATGAGCTGACCCCGGGAGACGGTCTGTCCCACGGAGACCAGCGGGGTGTCCGGCCCGCCGATGTGCATTTTCAGCGGAATCTTCACATCGTCGCAGACGATGGCCTCCCCCATGGGAGCGTCCACGTCATACTTCTTGAGATCCAGCCGGTAGAGGAGCCGGTTGGTGGGCAGGCGCTTGTTTGCAAAGCCCGCGTCCGGCTTGAACTTGACTTCTTTGACCGGCTTCACACCCTGGCTCTGCAGCTTGGCTTTGGCCCTCTGCATGGCCTGATTCGGCTTCAGGCCGAAGTTGCAGGCGAAGAAGGTGCACAGGCCGCAGTCGCAGCAGGAGAAGATGCCGTTCACATCACCGATCAGCGTGTCGTTCCCGGAGGCCAGCGCCCGCATGGCCTTGTGGGGCTGAACATTCAGTCCCATGGCGTTGCGGGGACACAGCTGAGTGCACATACTGCACTGGCTGCACGCCGCCCGGGCGATGACCGCATCCCGGGGGGAGGTGGTCTTTTTCGCCACGATGGGGCGATTTCTGGGGATGGCCAGCAGGCCGCCGGTGGTCTTGGTAACGCTCTGGCTCAGATCATCGGTGAGCTTGCCCATGAGCGGGCCGCCCACGATGAAGGTGCAGTCTCCGATGGCACCGCCCGCCGAGTCCAGCAGTTTGGAGAGCGGCGTGCCGATGGGCGCGCTGACGGTGACGGGTCTTGCGACCGCACCGCCCACCGTGACCAGCTTGTCGGTGACGGGCGTGCCCTCGATGGCGTGGGCGATGTTCAGCACCGTACTTACGTTGCTGACCACGCACCCGACGTCCAGCGGGATGCCGCCGGTGGGCACGGTCTTTCCGGTGATGCTGAACACCAGGTTCTGCTCATCTCCGGCGGGATAGAAGGAATCGGAGAGGTAAAGCTCCACCTTCGTGCCCTTGACTGCCGCGCTCAGCGCGGCCACCGCATCCACATAGTGCTTTTTCAGGGCGATGACCGCCCGCTTGGCACCCAGATGATCCCGGATGGCCCGGACTGTGCGGACGATCTCCGGGGCATGGAGCTCCATCACATGGCGGTCGGTGCGCAGCAGGGGCTCGCAC
>CALEQS010000053.1 GCA_937907975.1 uncultured Clostridia bacterium
AATGCCGCCGCCGATGCACATGGTGACCATGCCGTAGGTGCCGGCGGTCTCGGGATCCTGCAGGTAGTCCAGAACCTTGCAGGTCAGGAAAGCGCCGGTAGCGCCCATAGGATGACCCAGAGCCATAGCGCCGCCATAGGGGTTGACCTTCTTGCTGTCCCACATCTCCTGGAAACCGTCCAGAGCGGGGTTCTTGACAACGTTCTTCACGCAAGCCATAGCCTGAGAAGCAAAGGCCTCGTTCAGCTCGATGACGTCCAGATCCTTAACGGAGGTCATGCCAGCCTGCTTCAGAGCCTCGGGGATGGCATAGACAGGACCCATGCCCATACGGGTGGCGTCGCAACCAACGACCTGGAAGGCGATCATCTTGGCGATGGGCTTAATGCCGTGCTCAGCAGCGAAGTCGCTGTCCATGATCATGACATAGGAAGCAGCGTCGGTGGTCTGAGAGGAGGTAGCAGCAGTGACCTTGCCGCCGTCCTCAGCAGCGACGAAGCAGGTCTTCAGGCCGGCCATCTTCTCCATGGAGGTCTTCAGGGTGCCGTCCATCTCAGCCAGGATGCCGTCATCATAGTCGACGACAGTGCCGTCTTCCTTGGTGTAAGGAATGATGGAAGGAGCCAGCTTGCCGTTCTTACGAGCCTGAGCGGCGCGGGTGTGGGACTCCAGAGCCATGGCGTCCATCTGCTCACGGGTGAAGCCGTAGTCGTTGGCAACATTCTCAGCGGTCTGGCCCATGGTCATGTAGCCGCCGGGATAGTTGTCCATGATCCACTTGTCACCATAGGTGGCGAAGTCATAAGGAGTGAAGCAGCCGGTCATGTACTCGCAGCCGCCGGCGACAGCCACCTTGTACTGACCAGCAGTGATGGCGTTGACAGCGGTGGAGATGGCCTGCAGGCCGGAGGAGCAGAAACGGTTGATGGTCTGAGCAGGAACAGCGTCGGGCAGACCAGCACGGTTGACGATCAGACGGGAAGCGTTCATGTTCATCTGATTGATGTGCATGGCGCAGCCGGTGATGACGTCGCCGATGATCTCAGGATGCTCCTCAACATAAGGAACCTTGGCGATGACGCCCTTCAGGCACTCAGCAGAGTAGTCGACAGGATGGACATCATGCAGACCGCCCTTACGAGCGCGGGTGCAGGCAGTGCGGCCGTAGGCCACGATAACAGGATAGCTCATTTGTTTTACCTCCAAATTTTAATTAGTGGTAGACATAGATAAATTGGTTTTGCCAAAGTGACTTTATTATAGCGCACATTTTCTCAAAATGCACTACCTTTTTGAAAAATTTTTTTGACTTTCTGGATTTATTTTTTTCCACTTTGCATAAAACCCGTGTACAAGCCTGCCTCTCCCCTGTTCATCTCCGGTTCAGTCTCTTTTTTCATAGTCTGCCGCCGGGCGATCCGGGTTGTTATTCAAGAACCAGAGGAAACAGCTCAGCTCCAGATTGAGCCGGACACGCCGATCAGAGAAGTCCACATGAAAGAGTTCCGCAATACGGTTGAGCCGGTAAGACAGCGTATTTTTATGAATGGACAATGCCGCCGCCGCCGCGTCCTTATCGTAGAGCTCTACGGCATAGCGGAAAAGCGTCTGGAAATACTCGGTCTGATTCTTCTCATCGTAGTCCCGAATCTCATAAAGCAGTGGGTCAATAAACGTCTCCGCCGTCTCCGTAGCCAGCACTGCCGCAAGCATGGGCATGGGCATAAAATCCCGGAAGATCCCGTAGTGCTGCCCCTTCACCCGCTCCACCATGCGGGCTGTCAGCAACGCACGGCGATAGCGCAGATAGATGGAGTCCAGATCCGCGAACTGATCGCTCAGGCCGCTGACCAGATCATACTGCTCAAAATAGCGGAACAGCCACTTGACCAGTTCGTTGTTCTCCGGACGGAGCTGGCTGTCCACTGCATTCCGCTTGACCTCACCAAACAGGGTAACGATCGCCTCATCATAGACCAGCACTACGACATTGCGGAAACGCTGCTGGATCTGAGACACGGCATAATCGGCAAAGGCCCGCTGGGACGCACGGGCTCCGATAGTGGTCACCATGATGCCGTACTCGCCCTTGATCTCCTGCTGCAGCAGATCCACGGCGGGCTGGCGCACCTGAGGCGGCGTGGAGGGGTCCAGCAGCACCTCCAGCTTCGCCTGCAAGGTAGCTGTCCAGCGGTCCATCCCCACCTGATGACGCCGCAGCTTCAGCCCCAGCAGATTGACCAGCTTGCGTACGATGTCCAGATCATCCTGCTGGAACGGGCGGCGGCCCAGGTAGACGATCACATGACCGCGCACCTCGTTTTCCCAGACCAGCTCGCCATAAATACGGGGCAGCCGGGCGCAGATGCCGGTGGAGGCATAGAACGGCTCATAAAAAGCGTTCACGCCAGAGAGGTTTTCGTCCAGGATCTCCCACTCCCGCTCCGCCTTGATACTGCCGCCCCGAATGCTGTCGTCCAGTTCCTCCACACCCGTACCGTCTCTGGGCCAGACAGAACGGATCCGGAACCGCTCATCTGTCAACAGGACGGGCACCCCGAAAAACTCGGACGCGACCCGGATCAGCGGATGGACACCGGGCTGATCAATCACATCCAGGAAGCGGCGGCTCGCCTCTCCGATCCTGGCTTCATTTTTCTGATTCTGGTGGTTCATCGCTTTCACGCTTTCTAGCAACTTTAGTCTCGTTTGGGTTTATCAGACAAATATACTGCAATATACTGAGTATTTTAACAGAGCATCCGCTTTTTCTCTTGTTTAATATCACAAACATTCTACCATTTATTGTTTAGAAAAACAATTATATATGATACCGTGCAAAAAACGGACCTCTGCTCCAGCAGAAGTCCGCTTTAAATACAGAATAGTTTTAATTTGTATGATTATGCTGTTCTGCTCAGTCCTCGTCCTGCTCCCAGTTGTGCCAGACGTTCTGGACATCGTCGTCCTCTTCCAGCAGCTCGATGAGCTTGGTCATATTCTTGATGTCCTGCTCGCTGGTCAGCTTGATGTAGTTCTGGGGAACCATCTCAATCTGAGCGCTGACAAAGGTATAGCCCTTGGCTTCCAGAGCGGCGTTGACCTCGTTGAACACATCGGGATCGGTGTAGACCGTGAACACATCGCCTTCGTTCTTCAGGTCATCGGCACCGGCTTCCAGCGCGTCCATCATGACGGTATCTTCGTCCAGCTCGCCGTCTTCGTTGTCGATGACGATAACGCCCTTGCGGTCAAAGGACCAGGACACGCAGCCAGCGGCACCCAGATTGCCGTTATACTTATCGAACAGGTGGCGCACATTGGGCGCGGTGCGGTTACGGTTGTCGGTCAGAGTCTCAACGATGACTGCAACACCGGAAGGGCCATAGCCCTCATAGGTCAGGGACTCATAGTTATCGGTGCTGCCGGTGCCCAGAGCCTTCTCAATGGTGCGCTTGATGTTGTCGTTGGGCATATTGGCCGCCTTGGCCTTGGCAACGATGGTAGCCAGACGGGAGTTATTCTTGGGATCGCCGCTGCCGCCCTGCTTCACGGCAACGATCATCTCTTTCGCGATCTTGGTGAAGGTGGCGGAACGCTTGGCGTCGGCCGCACCCTTCGTCTTCTGAATATTATGCCACTTGGAATGTCCAGACATGGGTCATCCTCCTAAAAATAAAATTACATAACATTAAATATATAGCACAATTCCAATCTGCTTGCAAGTCATTTCCACTTGTATTTCTGAAATTCCGCCAAATTATCAGGGTTTCAGCCCTCCAGCCGGCCGATCTGGCCTTCCAAAAACGCCGCAGCCGCGGCAAGCCGATCCTTACGCGGCACATCCTCTGCCCGCGCAGACCGTTCCAAGCCCTCCAGCTGACGCTGGGTCCGTTTGAGCAGCCAGCGCAGATAATCGCCCCGTTCCGGCTGTGCCAGCCAGCTCTCCGGCCGACCCGCCATAGCTTCGCCCGGGGTAAGTGATGGCATTTCGCCGCCCTCTGCCAGTAGGACAGGATACCAGCGCTTCCCCTCCCGCACGACCGATTCTGAACAGATTCTCCAGCCGTTCCGGCTCAAAAACTCCCA
>CALEQS010000054.1 GCA_937907975.1 uncultured Clostridia bacterium
GGCGGCAAGGTCGCCGTGGGCACCGATGCCATGCGGATGGAGATCCAGCCGGAGGTCGCCGGTATGCCCTTGCGGGAGCTGCGTCTGCTCCACGAGGCCGGGCTCTCCGTAGACGAGGTCATTGACGCCGCCACCATCAATGCCGCCGAGGTCTGCGGCATTGCCGATCAGGTAGGCAGCATCGCCGTCGGTAAGCGGGCCAACCTCATCGCCGTAAAGGATCCCATCGACGAAGGCTTTGATGCTCTCGCTCATGTAGAATTCGTCATGAACCGCGGCGTCGTCATTAAAAACATCTGAACTGCAAAACAAGCATAAAACGGACTGAGATCAAATGATCTCAGTCCGTTTTTGCAAATCAGATCTCAGACGCCACGGCAAAGGCCTCGCGCATGGCAGTGGAGATGGTGGCAGGCTTCTTGCAGTCTCCGATCATATAGAAATGGCTGGTGGTGCCGTAGAAGGCCAGCGCCTCATCCCGGCGGGACTTCATACCGGTGGAGATGGCCACGGTGTCAGCGGCAATGAACTGCTCACTGCCGTCGGCGTCCAGATAGCGCACACCTTCGTCGGTGATCTCCGTCACGGTCACGCCGCACTTGCTGTGGAAGGTGGGGATGCTCTCCCAGTACTCCTTGAACATGGAGCGGAAATGCATGATGGTGGTGTCCGCCGCCAGCTTCTCCCGCATTTCCAGCACGGTGACGTTCCGGCCGGTCTTAGCCATATGCATACCGGCTTCCACGCCGACCTCACCGCCGCCGATGACCACCACATTCTGTCCGACCTCCACGGCGTCCATCATGGTGTCAAAACCGGTGACCACGATCTTATTGTCAATGCCCTTGATGGGGGGCAGAGCGGTCACGGAGCCGGTGGCCGCAATGACCCGGTCGAAATTCTCCGCAGCGATCATCTCCGGGGTGGCCTCGGTGTTGAGCCGCACTTCGATGCCCCGCTTCTCCACCTGGTGGATCAGGTAGTCCTTGAAGTCCTTCAGCGTCCACTTGAAATCCACATAGTCCGCGTGGCGGATCAGGCCGCCCAGCTTGGCCTCCTTCTCAAACAGCGTGACCCTGTGGCCCCGGTCGCAGAGATCCATGGCCGCCTTCATGCCGGCTGGGCCGCCGCCGATCACGGCGATCTTCTGGCTGGGACCGGGCTGCTGCACCAGCACATTCAGCCGGTGCTCAATGCCCAGCTTGGGGTTGACGGAGCAGACGGAGTAATAGGGATCGTTGGGCCCCCGGCCGTGGCACTTGTTGCAGCGCAGGCAGGGCACGATGTCGTCCGCACGGCCCTCATAGATGAGCTTGCCGTAATCCGGGTTGGACACCCAGGCCCGGGCCATGGAGACCAGATCCAGCTTGCCCTCGGCCAACGCCTTCTCGCAGGTGTCCGGATTGTGCCAGCCGCCCACCGTGGTAATGAGCACGCCGGTGTTCTTGCTCTTGATGTAGGCCGCAGTGTCCAGCGTGGGCACCTCCAGCGGCTCGTAGTTGGTGGGATGGTTTCCGTCAGCGTCGCTGGCCCGGATCTGGGCAATGTCCACATAGGGGGCCGCCATTTTCAGGAACTCCACCATGTCGTCCTTGGTGTAGCCGCCGTACTTGTCCTCCTCGCCGGAGATCAGGATCTCCACGATGAAGTCCTTGCCCACGGCCTCGCGGATCTTCTTCAGGATCATAAGGCAGAAGCGGGCACGGTTTTCCAGACTGCCGCCGTACTCGTCGGTGCGGTCATTGGTCAGCGGGGAGAGGAACTTTGTCATGATCTGGGTGCGGTAGCACATATGGATGGAGGCCATATCAAAGCCGAGGAACTTCAGGATCTTGCACTGCTGGGCATAGGACTCGGCCACCTTCTCCATGGTCTCCACATCCAGCTTGCGCACCGCGTCCCGGGCCGCCTGATAATAGCGCTCAAAATCCTCCGGAGTGGGGTCGAACAGCGGTTCCATGGGACACTCCACCTGGGTGAACTCCAGATGGCCCTCATCCATGGGATTCTCCTGCACCAAAATGGGGTACTTGTTGCTGGCCACAAAGAAGCCCATGCAGGCGATGGAGCCATAGTAGTGGATGGCATCGCTCAACTGGAGCAGATAGTTCTGGCTCTGGGGATCGTAAAGGTGAAAATCCGGAAAGTGGGGGCCGTCGGTGTTCATGGGCATATGCTTGTCCTTGTTGAAGTCATTGATGCCCATGCAGGTGACAATGGCCGCGCCGGACTTAGCCCGGTTGGCGTAGTGGGTGATGATGCCGTCAGCGGGATAGGTCTCCGGCCCCTGCAGAAAATGGGGCAGGGAGTTGGCGGAGATCATGCGGTTTTTCAAAGTGAAGCCGCGGATCACAATGGGTTTTAAAAGATTGGGATAGTTCTGCATATAAATCGTCCTTTCCTGATTTTGGGATATAAAGCAAGTGATACATACAATATTTATTGCTGCGCAGCATCGCAGACACGTCTCAGCAGGTCCAGCCCCGCCTGCTCCTCTCCCCGCTCCACGGCGTGGACAGCGCGGAGCACCGCCTGATTGGCGGAAGTAGGTACATAATAGCGCGTACCAAGGTCAATGACAACTCCGTTGGTGAAGTCGATCTCCAGCGGGAGCCCCTTTCGAATATCCGCCGTATAGGCATCCACAATGCCGGGCCATAGCCCTCCAGCGTCAGGCCGTCCCGGTTCAGCCGCCGGGCCTGTTCCGCCCGGTAGAGTGAGAGCATCGTCACGTCGTATCCGGATCTGGTGAGCCAGCCGCCCATCATGGCACCAATGGCACCTGTGCCGGCCACCGCGATTTTACATGGCATAAGATCACCTCAATATCCTGTACTGCTGGCAAAAGCCCCCTGCCCTGCGGGCCGAGGGCTTTCGTCTTGTTGAGCTTTGGAGATAAGGGGGAGGTTTGCGATCAGGCGGCACACAGGCCGGGGAACAGGACGCACATCAGGATAACGGCCAGCATGCCGAAGAAGATGTACAGCACGGTGGTGCGGAAGATGGGGCCATAGCCTTCCTTGTGGGTCAGGCCGCAGGTCACCAGAGCGGAGATGACTGCCGCGTTGATGGGAATGGTATCCAGAATGGAGATGGCGAAGCAGCCGATACGGTGCATGGCGGCGGGAGAGATGGCGATCTGGCCCAGCAGCGGCATGAAGATGCCGGAGGAGAGCTGGATGCCAGCCACCGCGTTGCCGGCCAGGAAACCGGAGAAGGTGGCGGAGATGGCGTAGCTCAGGTAGGGGGAAGTCTTGACCGCCAGATCGGTAAGCAGGCCGCTCAGATGAGCAAAGCCGTTGGTGCCCTGAATGACGGTGGCAAGGCCCTGCTGGAAGGCCATGGGGATGAAGATCGCGGCACCGGCGTTGATGCCGTCACCGGCGATGTCCATGTAGGGCTTGAGCTTGGAGTCGGGGGTGACAATAAAGTTGCACAGCACGATGGCGGCCACAACGGCGCCGGCCATCAGGGCCAGAACCACGTCAATGCCAAAGACCATGTTCAGCACGGCCACGATCAGCAGAGGCAGAATGGACAGGAAGAAGTTGGGCAGACGGCCGCCGTCCTCCTCGGGGCGGATGTTGCCGCCGGGCGTGAAGTGCTCGCCGTTCTTCTCCGCCTTCTTCAGCGCGGAGTAGATGTAGATGCAGTCGCAGGCCAGAATGACGACCACGCCCACCAGACCGGGCACCAGGGCAGCGGTGGTGGAGGTGCCGAAGAACATGGAGGCCAGAATGTTGCCGTTGGTCAGCGGAGTGCCCGGGCAGCAGACGGCGGTGGTCACACCGGCGAACAGCACGGCGGGCAGCAGACGGCGGGGCATATCGTTCTGGCGAAACATCTCCATGCCGATGGGCATCAGCGTGAAGATGCAGACGAAGGCGTCCAGACCGCCGAAGCCGAAGATGATGGCGATGAGCATGAACACATAGGCGGCCAGCAGCTTGCGGGTGAAGCCATGGTCACGGTCAACGATGACCTTCGTCAGGGTCTTGGAGATGGAACGGGCCGCACCGGTGCGGACGATGATCTGTCCGAACAGGTTGGCCGCGAGAAATTTCAGCAGGAACATGGTCACGGCGCTGATCACGCCGCTGATCATCAGGCCGGGCTGGGCCATGGGGCCGACGCCGGTGCCAAGGAAGCACTCCAGCACGTTCATCCGCTCCACCAGACATACCAGAATGGCGGCGAGGATCATGCTGAAGGTGGGGTTCAGGCCTTTGTAGACAACGAAAATAACGAATGCCAAGGGAATCAGAAGCAGCAATAGATCAAGCATTTTGATTTCTCCTTCTCTTTTTCTTTTCTCTTTTCCTGTGCTTGCTTACTTGATTTTGGTGCCGGTCAGGCTGTCCGGCGTATCCTCAATGACCACAACGCCGTGGAGCGCATCGCCGTCCACCTGCCCGGTCAGCTGGAGCTTTCCGGGGCCGACGGCCAGGTCGATCTGGAAATAGTTCTTATTCCAGCGCCCACGGGTGAAGGACACCGGTGGATTGCCGTCCAGCGTGTTCAGGCTGCCGCTGAGCACACCGTTCTCTCCCGGCTCCAGCGTCAGCTCGTTCTCCACCGTCCAGGCGGGGAGCACCATTCTGATGTGATAGGTACCCTGCATATTCTGGCACCTCCTTTGTGGATTTTGTTGAATTTCCGGGTTTTCTCTTTTCGCTATTAGTTTAATTTCGCCCGTCAAATAAGTCAAATGCAAAAAAATATGTGGTTGCATGAATTTCACGAATAGTTTATAATGCAGGAAACTGAGACGACGCAGGAATGGAGATAAAAGTTATGGAAATCACTCAGCTGCATTATTTTAAGACCGTTGCCAAGCACGAAAGCTTCACGCTGGCTGCCGAGGACCTGCACATCACCCAGTCCGCCCTGAGCCGATCCATCGCCCAGCTGGAGGCCGATATTGGCATCCAGCTCTTTGAACGCCGCAAGGGCGGGGTCACTCTGAACCGGGACGGTCACTTTTTCCTCCAGCACGTCATTCAGGTGCTGAATACGCTGGAAAACACCGTTTCCGCTGTTAAAGAAATGGCCGGGCTGGAGACCGGCGTGGTAAATATCTCCATCTCCGAATTTGTATTCATTAAACACATCATCCTTCAGTTTCTGGGGGACTACCCCAATGTGCGGTTGAGCTGCTTTCTCCAGTCCAACGAGCAGGCCCGGGCAAGCCTGGACAACGGCACGCTGAACTTCGCCATCTGCAAAGAGCCCATCCCCGGCCCCAATCTGGAGTGGACGCCGCTGTGCAGAGACCGGATGTGTGCTCTCCTGCCAGCTGGGCATCGATTCACCGACCGCAAAAGCCTCCATCTGGCCGAGCTGAAGGACGAGCACTTCATCATCAGCAATCTGGGCTATGATATGTCCACCAGCTTCACCAAAATGTGCAATCTGGCCGGTTTTGATCCTTATATTGTATATGAGGGCAACGGTGAGGATCTGTGCGGCAAGATGGTGGATATGGGGCTGGGCATTATGATCGCCCCCTACTCCATCAATCTGGGCGTTCAGAAGATGGGGGTCGACCGTGCTCCCATTCCAACCATCCCGCTGGCCGACGACTTTGCCGCCAGCGAGATCGGCATCGTCCACCGCAAAGGCCAGTTCCAGTCCGAAGCCGCCCAAGAACTGCGCCGCCGGGTGGAACGCTATTTTACCAGCCTGCCGCCCTTCATTCTGGAGTAATATTCTTAATTTTCATAGATGCAGTACATATTCCGAATTTGACGCATAATCTCTTTTGTTCTATACTGATGCCATCCAAAGCAGGGTTTCTCTTTTCATAATCTGCTCTCATCAGGAGGAAAATAATATGGCTACTGTAATGGAACCGCGCCGTGCGCTGATCCTATATGCGACAATGACGAAGAACACCGAAAAAGTCGCCACATGGTTCAATGAGACTTTCAACGAGTATGGCTGGGAGACCAACCTGATCCGCATCATGCCCAACACCAACTGGGCTGAATTGCAGGATAAGCTCTATTTTGACGACTACGATCTGGTCTGCCTCGGCTCCCCCATCGTGGGTGGCTCTGTGCTTCAGCCCATCATCAAAGCGCTGAGCTTCGGCGGCGGCGGCGCTTTGGAAAAAGACGTCCAGAAAAAGCTGGACGAAAATGCTGATGACGCAGCCATGGCCGCAGTTAAGCCCAATGGTGCAGAATGGCGGCGCACCCACGCTCCGGCGCCCGGTATGGCGGACTATGCGGCACCCCGCCCCTATGGTATCGTGTTCACCACCTACGGCGGCGGTTTCTACGGTACGGTCGAGGCCGAGGCCACGCTGGCCACATTAAAGCAGTACCTCGTCCTGAACCATGTGGACGTCATCGGCCGCTTCTCCTGCGCCGGCAAGGAGACCGGCCCTGCCGGTTATCCCGTGGGTGTAAAGCCCAAAGCAAACTTTATCCCCGGCCACCGCAACGACGGCCCTGATGCCGACGTGTGCGACGCCGTCATGTACCGCATGGGCGACGGTACGCTGCGTCCCGGCTCCTACTTCTTCCACTATGACTGCGACAGCAAGCCCGGCAAGCGCGAAGAGGCCAAGGCCCGCGCCTTCATCTCCGACATCGTGGAGGATTACTTCATGACCTATAACGGTCAGCGCAACCCCTGCGTGTCAGAGATTGTATCTCTGAGTTGATTTTAAAAGAAGTGCCTCCCATGGGAGGCACTTCTTTTTTATCTTTTTTACCGGTTCAGTGCTTCAACCATACTTGCTCCCGCCGCTGCCCGGCTTTCTCCACCGTAGCGGGTCCCGCATGAGGGGCAGCACTAAAAAAGACCTGCCGCAGAGCTGTACAGTTCTGCGGCAGGCCCTCTTGGGGGAGTTTAAAGAGAAAAAGAGAAGTTCAAAATCAAATCAGATCAGATCACCAAAGAAGGTCTTCTTCAGGTCGGAATAGCTGTCGTAAGGCACGGGGGGCTCCGGCTGATCGGCGGGATAGATGGCGTTCACGCTCATGTACCACGGGGTGTCGGTGCAGGGCTGATCGGCCTTTGGGAACTCGGAGAGATCCACCGGGCCGGAGAACTGGCTCCACTCGGTCCAGCTGGTGCCCACGGGAGTCTTGAACATGGGGTAGATGCGCATACGCCAGATCTTCCAGCCGTCGTCCTCCTTGATGAAGTCCGCGCCGTACTTGCTCC
>CALEQS010000055.1 GCA_937907975.1 uncultured Clostridia bacterium
TCCACAATCATGGAGTCGCTCTTGAAGCCCACATAGCCGCTGTTGCTGCTCTTGCGGTCGAGCACATAGAGCGTAGGCTCCTTCAGATCGTTCAGTTCGTCCCTGCCCTTGTCGATCTGCTCCTCGGCATCAGCGATCTTCTCGTTGAACTCGTTCACGCCGTCCTGATACTGGGCAAGGCCGTCCTCATAGTCCTTTCGGCCCTCCTCCAGTGTGCGCACGCCGTCCTCATAGTCTGCAAGGCTGGAGCGGTAGGCGGCGATGCCGCTTTCAAACTGCTCCAGTTGTGCCTTGGCCTCGTCCAGCTTGGCGGTCTGGGCGGTGCGCTGGCTGTCCAGCTCCGCTTTCCCGGCGTTGTACTGGCTCCAGCCCTCGTCCAGTCCGGTGCGCAGCTGGTCAAGCTGAGCCTCACTGCTGTCCAGCTCATCTGCCGCGGCGTCCAGCTGGACCTTCTGGGTGTTGAGCTGAGCCAGCGCCTCGTCCAGCTGAGCTTTGGCAGCCTCCAGGGCCTGACCGTTCGCGTCCAGCTGCTGACGGGTCTGCTCCAGCTGGGCCTCCATGGCCGCCGCCTGTTCTGGGGGCAGAAGGTCTTTCACCGCATCGAATTGTGCCTTGGCCTGCTCGTATTGCGCGAGCCCGGCCTGATAGGCGGCATAATTGCTGTCATATTCCGCCTGATTGGCCATGACCGTGTCACAGCCGATCTGCCACAGGGTCAGATTCTGCTCGTACTGCGCCCGGCCCGCGTTCAGTTGGGCTTTGCCGTCGGTGTAGGTCTGCTCCATGGTGTTCAGCTGATCGGCGCTGTCGCTGAGCTTTTGCTCACCCTCAGAGAGAGCCTGCTCCAGCCGGGCTCTGCCGTCATTGTACTGGGCCCATCCGGCCGCCAGTGCGTCGTCCCAGCTGGTGTAATCGCTCTTGAGCCGGGCCGCTCCTTCGTCCAGCTGAGTCTTGGCTTCATCTAACTGAGCCTTGGCATCTGCCAGCTGGGTCTCACCGCTGGCCAGCTCAGACGCGGCGTCCTCCAGCTGGACCTTGGCGTCGTCCAGATCGGCCTGCGTCTCCGCCTTCTGGTCGTTCAGCTCCTGCTCGGCGTCGCTGAGTTTGGTCTCGGCGTCGGACTTCAATGTTCCATAGCGGTTCATGACCGATACCGTCGCGCCGTCCTCCACGGTATCGGTCAACTGTTCAATGGCATCGTCGTATTCGTCGGAATACAGCGGATACTCCGCGCACTTGACGTACATCTCGGTGTAGTATTCAGATTGGAATCCATCCTCTGGAATGAGCACGAAGCCGTAGACGCTTCCGCTTCCCAGTGCGGAGGTGCCCCGCTGAACGTCCATATAGAGGGGGGACTCCACCCGGCCCACAATGGTGTATTCCCGATAGGCGAAGGTGTCCAGCGTGTCGTCATCGTTGCTCTCCGCCAGACGGATGGTCTGCCCGATGCGGTCAGAGCTGAACACCTTGGCGTCCACCACGCACTCATTGGCCTTCTGGGGCAGTCTGCCCTCCGTCAGATAGGGCAGGTTGATGCCGTCGGTCAGCATATGAGCACTCAGCACCCGCTCGGTGGAGCCGTCCATCCAGAGAAAATCCCGGTTGACGCTGCCCGCCGCGGCAGTCACACCGTCGCATTTGGCCACCGCCGCCACATCGTCGTCATCAAAGCCGAGGGTGCTCAGCAGACGCAGGTCATAGAGCTTTGTCTTGTCCAGATAGTCCGTGGCAGTGGCGATCATGGCGGGGCGGGTCAGCTTCAAGCCGGAGAAGAAGGCCACGCCCAGCATGATGATGAGCAGGATGGCGATGTAGCGCCCAAAGCTGCCCGTAATGCTGCGCCGTATGTTCTTTTTCAGTGTTTTCGTCATCTTATCACAGCCTTACCACTCAATCTGCTCCACCGGCACCACATGGTCGTTCATGCGCACGGAGTGGATGGCACCGCTCTTGACCCGGATCACCCGGTCGGCCATGGCGGCCAGCGCCCCGTTGTGGGTGATGATGACCACGGTCATGCCGTCCCGGCGGCAGGAGTCCTGCAGCAGCTTCAGAATAGACTTGCCGGTCTCGTAGTCCAGCGCGCCGGTAGGCTCGTCGCACAGCAGCAGCTTCGGGTGCTTGGCCAGTGCCCGGGCGATGGACACGCGCTGCTGTTCACCACCGGAGAGCTGAGCCGGGAAGTTGCCCATGCGGTTCCCAAGGCCCACTGCCTTCAGCACCTGGTCGGCGGGCAGAGGATCGGGGCAGAGCTGGGCGGCGATCTCCACGTTTTCCAGTGCGGTCAAATTTGGGATCAGATTGTAGAACTGGAACACAAAGCCGATGTCAAATCGGCGGTAGTTTTCCAGCTGAGTGCGGCTGTAGCCGCTGATCTCAGCGCCGTCCATAATGACCTGCCCGTGGGTCAGGGTGTCCATGCCGCCCAGAATATTCAGCAGCGTGGTCTTGCCCGCGCCGGACTCGCCCACGATCACGCAGAACTCGCCCTTCTGGATCTCAAAGCTGGCGTCGGAAAGCGCCCGCACCTCCACGTCGCCGGTCTTGTATATCTTCGTCACGTCCTTGAACTGCACAAATGCGCCCACAGCGATCCCTCCATTGCGTGCGATATATATTTACATAAATTATAACAGATTTGAGAGAAATGTCCTAAACAATTCGTGAATTTATGGGGCGCAGCCTTCGATCCCATTTATAAATTATAAAAAGCGGCCCCGCCCATCTGGGATGAAATGGGCGGGGTGAATCTTTTGCTTTATTTACTGTGCCGATGTGCGCATGGCCTCTTCAGAGGTCTCCTGCATGAACTGCTGGGTGTAGAGCCGGTAGTAATAACCCTTCTGATCCAGCAGAGCCTGATGGGTACCCCGCTCCACGACTTTGCCGTCCCGCATGACGAGAATGACGTCCGCGTCCCGGATGGTGGAGAGCCGGTGGGCGATAACGAAGCTGGTGCGCCCGTGGGTGACGGTGCTGATGGCGTCCTGAATAGCTTTTTCCGTCAGCGTATCCACGCTGCTGGTGGCCTCGTCCAGCACCAGAATGCGCGGGTCGGCCAGAAGGGCCCGGGCGAAGCTCAGCAGCTGCTTTTCGCCGGTGGACAGCAGGTCGCCGCCCTCGCCCACTTCGCTGTTGTAGCCGTGCTCCATCCGGGCAATCACCTTGTCGGCACTGACCCGTCGGACGGCGGCCTCGATCTCCTCCATGGTGGCATTCGGATTGCCGTAGCGCAGGTTTTCCAGCACGGTGCCGCTGAACAGGTGAGGGGTCTGGAGCACATAGCCGATGTGGCTGTGGAGCCAGAGCTGGCTACGCTCCCGTGCGTCCCGGCCGTCGATGAGCACCTGTCCCTGAGTGGGCTCGTAGAACCGGCACACCAGATTGACCAGCGTGCTCTTGCCCGCGCCGGTCTCGCCCACGATAGCTACCATGGAGCCCTGGGGCACGGTGAGGTCAAAGTGCTCCAGCACATTCTCCTCGCCGTCGGGATAGCGGAATGTGACGTCCCGGAACTCGATCTCGCCGTCCAGCTCCTCCCAGTTTTCGCGCTTGGGGTGGAAGGTGTCGCCGTACTTCGCGATGACCTCCGGTGTGTCGGTCACGTCGGATCTGGTGTGCAGCAGCCGGTCGATTCGCTCAATGTTGACCTGGGAGTTGATGAGGTTGGCGATAGTGCCCACCAGCTCCTGCACATAGGTGCTCACCGAGGTGGCGTAGTTCATAAAGACGGACAGACTGCCCACCAGCATGAGCCCGTCGCGGGTCAGCGCGCCGCCGCGCCAGAGCACCAGCGCCAGAGCGATGCTGCTCAGAAAGATGACGCTGGACTGAAACAGCGCCCGCAGCCAGCCCGCCCGGACGGCGGAGAGCCGCATGGCCTGGGTGTCTGCCTCGAAATCCGCCTTCATCTTGTCCTCAATGACCAGCGACTTGATGGTCTTGGCCCCGGTGATGCCCTCGTTGAAGTTGCCGGTGATGATGCTGTTGCGCTCACGCACCTTTCGGTTGGCACGGGTGAGGCGGCGCTGGAAAAAGATTGTGACCACAGTGATGACTGGCACCACGCACAGCAGAAGCAGGGCCAGCATGGGGTTGAGCAGGAACATGACCACGAAAATGCTGATGATATAGACCAGATACACCACGATGTCCATGAGCCCCCAGCTGACGATCTGGCCGATGCGGTTGGGGTCGGCGATGATGCGGGAGTGGATGTAGCCCACACTGTTCTGGTTGAAGTAGCTGAAGGACAGAGTCTGGATGTGGTCAAAGCAGGCCTGCCGCACATCCCGGTCCACTTCCACTTCGGCTTTATTGGCGTCGTAGCAGCCCCAGACATTGATAAGCCCCTGAAACAGCAGGAGCAGGAGGTAGCTTATGGCGAATACGGGCAGGGAGTCCAGCGTGCCCGAGCCGATGTAGTGGGTGATGGCGTAGTTCTGGAAGAGCGGGAAGATGGCGTCAATGGCGCTGGAGAGCGTCATGCTGACGATGACGGCCAGCAGCAGTTTCCTGTGCGGCTTGATGAAAGGGATGATGGCCGGGATGCCGAACCACTTTAAATGGGTGCACGGCTGTTCAGTTTCCTTCTGCATCGCCTGTGACCTCCTTTCCCTGCTGGATTTCGCAGATGGTGCGGTAGAGCCCCGGTGCATGGGCCAGCTCCGCGTGGGTGCCGTGCTGGGTGACGGTGCCGTTTTCCAGCACAAGGATCTGATCCGCCGCCATCAGCGTGGTGATGCGGTGGCTGATGAGAATGACGGTGGCTTTGCCCATGTACTGCTTGAGGTTGGCGCGGATCTCCGCGTCGGTCTCCGCGTCAACGGCGGAGAGGGAGTCGTCAAAGATCAGAATGGGTGCCTTCTGGGTCAGGGTGCGGGCAATGGAAGCCCGTTGCTTCTGGCCGCCGGACAGGGTGACGCCCCGCTCGCCCACAAAGGTGTCAAAGCCGCTGGGAAACTCGTCCACCGCCCGCTCCAGACAGGCTGCCTTGGCGGAGCGGCGCACCTCGCCCAGATCAAGTTCCGGCCGGGTGATGGATATATTCTCTGCAATGCTGCGGGAGAACAGGAAGGGCTCCTGAAGCACAAAGCCCACGTTCCGGCGCACCCACTGGGCGCGCATGGACTGAATGTCCCGGCCGCCCACGGTGATCGTGCCGCAGTCCTCGGGCAGGGGATAGAGCCGGGACAGCAGGTGGGCCAGCGTGCTTTTGCCGCTGCCGGTGCCGCCGAGAATACCGAGGGTGGTGCCGGACGGAATGGTGAAGCTGACGTCGTGGAGCAGCTCCGGGCTGTTCGGGTAGGAAAAGCTCACATGGTCAAAGACGATGTCGCCGTCCATGGGCGGCTCATCGGCGCCTGGTGCGTCCTGCTCCGCGGGGGCGGCCATGATCTCCAGCAGGCGCTGCATGGATACGCCGGTCTTGCTCATCTCGCTGAGCACCCGTCCCATGCCGCGCACCGGACGCACCTGCATAGTGAGGTAGCTGATGGCGGCCAGCAGCCCGCCCACCGTCAGCGTGCCGTTGACGCACAGAGCACAGCCCCAGCACAGCAGCACCAGCATGGTGGCGCCGGTCAGAACGTCGCCGCAGAACCAGAAGGAGCATAGGTACTTGCCCAGATGCACCCATTTGTCGGTGACGGTCTGGTTCTGCTTTGCAAAGCGTTCCTGCTCACTGGCCTCCCGACCAAAGGCCCGGACGACCCGCACGCCGGTCAGATTCTCCTGAGCGATGGTGGACAGCATGCCCTCCTCCTCGTCACAGTCTAGAAAGGACGAGCCGATCTTCTGATGGAACCAGAAGGAGTAGCCGATGAGAATGGGCATACTGACCAGCGACACAAAGCCCAGTTTCAGGCTGATGCGGAATAGAAAGATGAGGGAGAGCGTAATGGTGATGATCATGCTCAGAAGGGTCACCAGCTGATCGGAGAGAAAGGTCTTGACCTCCTCCACATCAGTGGTGCAGCGCTGGATGATGTCGCCGGTCTGGTGGGCGCTGTGCCACTGACAGCTCAGGTGCTCAATGTGGGCGAACAGCTTGTCCCGCATGGATTTGACGAAGGTCTCACTGCCTTTTACAGTGAAGGTCTGGTAGAAGTAGCGCAGAACGGCCGCCGCCGCAGAGCACAGCACCACGCCGATGGCGGGCAGAAACAGCTTTGCGCGCAGACTGTCCATGCCGCCCAGCGCATCCACCATCCGGTTCAGAACGCCGGGCAGGGCAAAGGGCGTGTCGCCCAGAATGCCGTCTACGGTGAACTCAATGATCTTGGGGCGCACCATGTCCGCCAGCGTGGACAGGCAGGCAAACAGGATGCCGAGGCAGAACAGTCCCTTCGCGCCGCGCAGAAAGTCGAAGATCATTTCCGTCCGGGTCAGCGGCTTGTTGCGTTTGGTCACAAAATTTCCTTCTTTCTCAATGGATTGAGAGGTGTTTTGTCTGGTTGAGACAAAGGCCATTATAACAGACTTTCCTCCGTCTGCGTAAAAAAACTTTGCATCTTAATATAAAACTTGATTTGTGCCGCCGGAGTGCGTATAGTAGGGAGGTGAAAATGAAGTGTTTTTCCTTATATAGATAATAAAAGCGATACTGGAGGAAGTTCAATATTATGTGGTACGACGAATCGGTCATCTATCAGATCTACCCGCTGGGACTCTGCGGCGCACCGGCACAGAACGACGGCGTACAGGCCCACCGCATCCTGCGCCTGCTGGACTGGGTGGATCATATTGCGGCGCTTGGCTGCGACTGCGTGCTCTTTAACCCGCTCTTTGAGAGTGACGCTCACGGCTACGACACCCGGGACTTTTTTGCAGTGGACTGCCGCCTCGGTACGAAAGAGGATTTAAAGCAGGTCTGCGACGCCCTCCACGCCAAGGGCATCCGGGTTATGTTCGACGCGGTGTTGAACCATGTGGGCCGAGGCTTCTGGGCTTTCCGGGATGTGCAGGAGAACCGCTGGGACAGCGCTTATAAGGACTGGTTTCACATTTCCTTTGACGGCAACAGCACCTACAACGACGGCTTCTGGTATGACTGCTGGGAGGGCTGTCAGGAGCTGGTCAAGCTGAATCTCTCCAACCCTGCTGTACGGGACCATCTGTTCAGCGCGATCCGCAGCTGGGTGGAGGATTATGACATCGACGGTTTACGGCTGGACGTGTGCTACTGCCTGGACAGCGATTTTCTCTATCATCTGCGCCAGTTGACCGACGGCCTGAAGCCGGAGTTTGCGTTGGTGGGGGAGGCCCTTCACGGGGATTACCGCCGCTGGATGAATGACGGTGCCTGCCACAGCGTGACCAACTACGAGTGCTACAAGGGACTCTATTCCAGCTTCAACACCTCCAATCTCCACGAGATCGCCTATAGCCTGAACCGCCAGTTCGGTTCGGAGGACTGGTGCCTCTATTCCGGGCGGCACCTGCTCTGCTTTGCGGATAATCACGATGTGACCCGTATCGCCAGCCAGCTGGAGAACAAGGCCCAGCTCAAGCCGCTCTATGGTCTGCTGTTCACCATGCCCGGCGTGCC
>CALEQS010000056.1 GCA_937907975.1 uncultured Clostridia bacterium
CCATTTCAACTATCCCACGATCCAGTTTTCCTCGTTCCAGTATTTTCATCACCCAATTCTATTTTACCATCCAAATGAGAAAAAGCCCAGCTGAAACTGGACTTTTTCGTGATATTTGCACGCAAGAGCCTCGCAGCGTTCCATCATCCGCAGATGACGGAATAAAATCAAATTGCGTTTTTTCCGGGGACAAGTGCCTCGGAAAAAACACTTCTCAGTCCGTAAGTGTGCGGGCAGAGCGAGTGTGCGTGACGGATTGCATCTTATCGAAGAAATGCTTGCACTTCTGAGAGAGCGTGTCGAGTTTCTCGACACGCTCACCGCCCGTCATATCGACGGGCGGTTTTTTATTGCATATCCAGCGGAACTTTATGCCGAGGGGCGGGGAAGGCAGCGGACAACTGCTCAATGATTTCATCCGGCAGGGGCTGGCCGGCCATTGCGGCCAGCTGCAGGGCGTGGTCAACAGAACCGGTGCGGGGGATGGCTGTCATATTCGGCTGATGCAGGACAAAACCCAGCAGGATCTGTATGGGGGTGAGCCCTAATTCGTCCACAGCGCTCAGCACCGTTGGATGGCGAAGAAGCTGTCGATGCAGGGAACCACCCTGCGCCAGAGGACAGTAAGCTATGGTGGTGATATGGTGCGCATGATGCCAGGGGAGCAGATCGTGCTCGATGCCGCGGTTGCCCAAGTGATAGAGGACCTGATTGACAGCGCAATGGTCACCGTTATAGCAGGAAAACAACTCCTTCATGTCGCTGGTGTCAAAGTTGGAGACGCCCCAACGGCGGATCTTACCCTGACGGATCAGTGCTTCCATACAGTCAACGGTCTCCTGAAGCGGGATGCTGCCGCGCCAGTGGAGCAGATACAGATCCAGATGATCTGTGCCCATTCTGCGCAGAGAGTTTTCGCAGGAGAGAAAAATGTGCTGTGTACCGGCGTTGTGAGGATAGACCTTGGAGACAAGGAACAGATCGTCGCGGACGCGGTGTGTCAGTACCCGGCCAATCAGCGCTTCTGCCCGGCCGGAGCCGTACATTTCGGCGGTATCAATCAGGTGGATGCCTGCATCAATGCCGGCCAGCAGCGCCGCCTCTTCCGCAGCGAGAGGCCTGCGCCCCTCACCGAGGAACCAGGTTCCAAGCCCCAGTGCAGACATTGCCGCACCGGAAGGACGAGGCTCTGCCATGGGTCAGACAGTCTCGTCGTCGGTGATGCGCACGATCATCTTGACGACGCCATTGGGGTGCTCGTCCATAAACTTGAATGCTTCCGGATATTGCTGGAGCGTCCACTCCTGAGTGATCAGGCCATCAGTGTGGATGTTGCCCATGGCGAGCTGCTCCAGTGCATCCTTGTATTCATCGTGAATGTACATCATGTGCCCCAGCAGGGTGATCTCCCGGCGCTGAAGCAGGGTGACATCAAAGCTGACGGGTTCTTTGTAGTTGCCGGAGATGACCACGATGGACGCTTTGCGGGCGGCTTCCATGATGGATTTGAACACAAAGGGATTGGCGGCGCTGTCCACGATGATGTCCGCCTTGTCCTCGCCGAAGCAGGATACAATGGCGTCTGCCAGAGGGGTATCCCTGGTGTTGACGGCGAAGTCAATGCCGCAGCGTTTTGCCAGCGCCAGCTTTTCGTTAAGAATGTCAGTGATCATCACCTGAGCTGCGCCCATTGCCTTGCAGGCCTGGGCGACCAGATTGCCAATCGTACCGGCGCCGACGACGCATACTTTTTTATCGTGGATGTCAGAGACCTCGTTGATACGGCGCACGACGCCAAAGCCGACAGCCATAGGCTCAATCAGCGCGGCATCTCGGAAAGAGACCGCATCCGGCAGAGCGTGGAGCGTATCGGCGGGGACGGCGTTGTACTCGCAGGCACAGCCGTCCACATGGACGCCGATGACCTTCAGATTTTCGCACACGTTGGGATGACCCGTGCGGCAGGGGGCGCAATGCTTACAGAATTTTTGGGGCTGCAACACGATGCGGTCTCCGACCTTCCAGTCCTTGACGTTCTTGCCAACGGCGGCGACCAGACCGGCCTCTTCGTGACCCATCGTCACGGGCATGGCGGCATATTTGTGCAGACCATGGTAGATCTGCAGATCAGAGGTGCAAATGCCAAGGGTGATATTTTTCAGCAGCACCTCGTCGTCGCTGGGGACGGGGATGGGCTGATCGATCAGTTCGATGTCATAGGGCTTCATCAATCTTGCAACTTTCATTGTGACGGTTCCTCCTCACTTTTTTCGGTTGACTGCGCGGCGGATTGCTGCTGCGACGGCGGCACCGTCCAGTGCGTATTTTTCCAGCAGCTTGGCGTAAGGACCGCTTTCAGTGAACGTGTCCTGCACGCCTACCATCTCCACAGGAACACCGCTGCCAGCCTTGGCCAGGCACTCCGCCACAGCGCCGCCCAGACCACCGATGACATTGTGTTCTTCAGCGGTGACGATCGCACTGGTCTTTACGGCGCAGTCCAGCACCAGTGCTGTGTCCAGCGGCTTGATGGAGTACATATCCACCACTTGAACGGAGATGCCGTCGGCCTCCAGTGCTTGGGCGGTTTCCAGTGCCTTGTGCACCAGAATACCGCAGGCGATGACGGTGACATCAGTGCCGGAGCGGACAATGTTGCCGTGACCGACTTTAAATGTTGCATCACCGGTGTAGAGATCGGGGTAAACGTCCCGGCTCAGCCGCAGATAGCAGGGGCCGTGGGTGTCGGCAGCAAGCTGGGTCAGCGCCTCGGTGGCGGTGGCATCGGCGGGGCAGAGAATCTTCATATTCGGCAGAGCACGCATAATGGCAATGTCCTCAGTGGCGTGATGGCTTGCGCCGTCGAAGGCGTCGGACAAGCCGCAGTAAGCGCCCGCCAGTTTGACATTTAGATCGGCGTAGCAGGCCAGTGCCCGGGTGGGGATATAGCCGATGGAGGTGATGAACACGGCAAACGTGTTCACGAACGGGACAAAGCCCTGGCTGGCCAGACCGGCGGCGGTGGCCGTCATATTGGCCTCGGCAATGCCCATGTTGAAAAAGCGGTCAGGGTGCGCCTTGGCAAAGAATTTCGTCTGGGTGGAGGAGGACACATCTGCATCCAGCGCAACGAGATCCTTGCGCTCATTACCCATAGCGGCCAGTGCTTCGCCATAGACCTGGCGGATCGATTTGCTCATTCGGTCATACCTCCCAGTTCAGACAGGGCCTGTGCCAGATTTTCGTCGCTGATGGCGGCACCGTGCCAGGTGTTTTTTCCCTCCATGAAGGAGATGCCCTTGCCCTTGATGGTGTTGGCGATGATCATGGTGGGGCTGCCGTGGTTGGTCTTTGCCAGCGTAAAGGCAGCGTCCAGCGCGGCGACGTCATGGCCGTCACAGGTGATGACATTCCAGCCGAAGGCAGCCCACTTTTCGGCCAGGGGTTCGGTGGGCATGATCTCCTCCATCGTGCCGTCCAGCTGGACACGGTTGCGGTCGATGACGGCGATGAGGTGGTCGAGTTGGAACTTGGGGGCGGACATGGCAGTTTCCCAAACCGTGCCCTCGTTGATCTCGCCGTCACCGAGAACGGCGTAAACGTAGTTGTCCAGGCCGTTCAGCCGCACACCCAGCGCGATGCCCTGGGCGGCGGCCAGGCCGATGCCCAGCGGGCCGGAGGGCATATCAATGCCCGGCGTGTGGGTGGACGGATGACCCTGAAGCAGGCTGTTGATCTGACGAAGGTGCGCCAGCTCCTCCTTGGGGAAGTAGCCCTTCTCGGCAAGAATTCGATAGAGCATCGGGGCGGCGTGCCCCTTGCACAGCACAACGCGATCCTGATCCAGCCGCTCCGGCTGGTCAGGGTAGAGCACCGCCTGCTCCAGATAGATCACGCTGAGGATCTCGCAGACGGAAAGAGAGCCGCCGGGGTGGCCAGACTGCACGTCATGAATGGCTTGCAGCACGTCGCGGCGAAACGTGGTGCAAAGCGCGGAGAGCGCTTCGGCGCGGGATGGGGACATCATAAAAGCATCCTTCCTTTCCTCAGCTGTTGACAACGTTGATGGGTGCGCCGGCCTGATAGGCCTTCACGTTTGCAACGGCGCAGTCCATGATGCGCTGACGGCTCTCCTTGGGCGCCCAGGAGATGTGGGGTGTGATGATGCAGTTTTTTGCGCCCAGCAGCGGATTGTCGGGCTTGATGGGCTCGGTGGAGACCACGTCCAGACCGGCGGCAAAGATCTTGCCGCTGTTCAGCGCGTCGGTCAGATCCTGCTCCACGATCAACGGGCCGCGGCTGTTGTTCAGAATGATGGCGCCGTCCTTCATCTTGGCGATGGTGTCCTTGTTGATGATGCCTTGAGTATCGGGGAAGAGCGGGCAGTGCAGCGCGATCACGTCGGACTGGCTGAGAACGGTGTCCAGATCGGTATAGGTGCCGATCGCGCGGCCGGAGTCGGACTCCACGCTGTCATATGCGAGAATATTCATACCCAATGCCCGGGCGATCTTGCCGGTCTGCTGACCGATGCGGCCGAAGCCGATGATGCCCATGGTCTTGCCGTCCAGCTCGATGAGGGGATAGTCCCAGTAGCACCAGTCGATGGAGTTGGCCCACTTGCCGTCGTGCACCGTCTGGCTGTGGTGGGCGACGTGGTGGCAGATCTCCAGCAGCATGGCAATGGCAAACTGGGCGACAGAAGCCGTGCCGTAGCTGGGGACGTTGGTGACGGGAATGCCCTTTTCGTGAGCGTAAACGTAATCCACCACGTTATAGCCGGTGGCCAACATGCTGATGAACTTCATGCCGGGGCAGGCGTCGATGACGGCGCGGGAAATGGGCGTCTTGTTGGTGAACACGATCTCGGCATCGCCGATGCGGCGGATGATCTCTTCCTCGTCGTCCACGGGCGTGCGGTCATAGACCGTCAGCTCGCCCAGCTTGCCCAGCTCGTCCCAGCTCAGATCGCCGGGGTTTTCGGTGTAACCGTCCAGAATGACAATTTTCATCTCAAACGCCTCCTGATCTTACAGCAGTGCCCAGGCGCGGTTCAAAACGCGCTTTGTGTTGGCAAGAACGATGTCCTCGTCCTCGCCGGGACGCAGGGTGACTTCCATGCTCAGCACATAGGGATTCTCGGCGTTGAAGAAGCCCTCCTCCTTCAGCACCCGCAGGTAGTCCAGCAACTCCTGGGTGTCGTTGGCGCTGTTGGGATAGCCAAAGCGGGGGTGCAGATCGCCGTAGCCGTCACAGCCGGGCTTCACAACGGCGTTGCCGAAGTGGAAGTGAGTGATGTAGGGGCGGAGCGTGCGGATGACGAACTGACTGGTCTCATAGGTGGTGGGGAAGTGGGACAGGTCGACCAACAGACCAAAGTTGCTGTGGGCTGTGCGCATATCCGCGGCGAAACGGGCGGCCAGCGGAGCGGGACCGATCAGAGCGGCCTTGTCCATGTCAAAGTCAAAGACCTCCAGTTCCACGTTCATGCCCTTGGATGCGGCATAGGTGCAGAGACTGCGGGTGGTTTTGAGCAGCTGCTGATAGGACTGCTCCTTCGTGGACTCCTCCCACTTGCCGGCCAGGAAGGCAATGCCCTTTGCGCCGAAATACTCGGCCTCATCAATGGCCTCCAGCAGGGTGGCTTCGGCCTTCTTGCGGCCTTCCTCGTCAATGTCATTGGGATTCAGCTTTGGGCCGAGCAGGCGAGGCTGAGCACCGTAGCAAACCTTGAGATGGCTCTGATCCAGCAGTGCTTTGGCCTCGACGTTGCGCTCGCCATAGCCCTTCAGTTCAATGGCGTCAAAAAAATCGTCCTTGCAGATGGCTTTCAGGGATTCCATCGGGTCGCGGTGAGGGTAGCTCATCCACTGGATGGTGCCCACCTGGAAGTACTTATGGATGGATTCGGTCATGGTTTTTCATCCTTTCTGTTGGGTCGGTATTCATGAAATTCTGTGTGAATGGATAGCCATTAAAAAGAGTGGGCGGAGAGCGCGTGCCCGATCCGGATGAGATGGGCGGCTCTGGCCGCGGCGGTGGAGATGAGCTGGGGGGCTTGCGCCAGCGACTGCTCCAGTGTCAGCGGCCCATCCGCGATGGGGAGAACGACCGGAATGCCCATGGTCTGGAGCTGTTCGCTGCCGGCGCCGGCGGAGCCGGTTAGCGCGATGACGGGGGTGTGTGCGCCGCGTGCCATACGGCCGATACCGGAGAGTAGTTTTCCATTGGCTGATGTGGCGTCCACCCGTCCTTCGCCGGTGATGACAAGATCGGCCCAGTGGATCTGCTCCTCCAGGTCGAGACGTTCGAATATGATATCAATGCCGGGCTTGAGCGTGGCATTGCAGAAAGCGATTAGGCCTGCACCCAGGCCGCCGGCAGCGCCTGCACCGGGCAGGGCGGCAATGTCGCGGCCGAACTGTATGTGCAGCATGGCGCCATAGTGGGAAAGCGCGTGATCCAGCGCGATGACCTGGTCAGGAGTGGTGCCCTTCTGTGGGCCATAGACTGCGGATGCACCCTGCGGGCCGCAGAGCGGATTGGTCACGTCGCTAGCGACGATAAATTCAGTCTCCGCAATGCGAGGGTCGAGACTGGAGCAGTCGATCTGCGCCAAGCGCTCCAGCGCTTCGCCGCCGGGCGGAAGGGAATGGCCGTTTTTGTCCAGCAGGCGGATACCCAGCGCGGCGGCCATGCCTGCGCCGCCGTCATTGGTGGCGGAGCCGCCGATGCCGACCAGAATGTGCCGGCAGCCCAGATCCAGTGCCTTGCGGATCAGCTGGCCGGTGCCGAAGGTGGTGGTAACGGCAGGGGCGCGCTCTTCCTGAGATAGCAGGGGCAGTCCGGAGGCCTGCGCCATTTCAATGACGGCCCAGCCGTCTGACAACAGACCGAAAGAGGCGTTAATGGGGCGGCCCAGCGGGTCAGAGACGGGACAGGAGATGCGCTTGCCGCCAACGGCGGCAAGCAGGGCGTCTACAGTGCCCTCGCCGCCGTCAGCGGCGGGCAGAAGCTTCAGCTCTGCGTTGGGAAAGACGGTGCGCACACCCTCTGCGATGCAGTTGGCCGTCTCGATAGAGGATGTGCTTCCTTTAAAGGAGTCGGGAACGATCAAAATATGCATAGACTGCTCCTTTCTCAGGCGGTTCAGCGGGATGAAACACCCGTTTCTTCTGGCCCCATCGCGGCGTTTTCCTGACGGTCGATGGTGGCACGGATGGTATTGGTCAGGTGCTTCTGCATCAGCAGACGGGCAAGGTCAGCATCCCTGGATTCAATGGCAACGGTGATCATTTGGTGATAGGCTGCGCCGGTGGAGCCCATGAGAGTGACGTTTTCATGCAACAGGGAGAAGTAAGTGTCCCGCAGGATCTCGAAGACCTTTACTAAAATGGAGTTGCGGCTGCCCTGCATAATAAGGTAGTGGAACTCCAGGTCGTACTGGGTAATCTCCTCGGTAGAGGTGGCTTCGGCCATTTTTTTTGTGGCTTCATGCATGGCTGCAACCTGGTCGGCGTCTGCCCGCATTGCGGCCAGCGCCGCACCCTCGGTCTCGATGATGCGCCGGAACTCAAACATACTGATCCGATCCGGCTGATTGAGCGCGAAGTAGGGGATAACGGAGTTCAAATGTTGCTCACCAGATAGTTCGCAGACAAAGGTGCCGCCGCCCTGGCGGCTTTCCACCAGCCCCAGAGAGGACAGCTTTTGAATCGCGGATCGAACCGTGACCCGGCTTGCGCCGGTGAGCTGACATAGCTTGTTTTCAGAAGGGATGCGTTCCCCCGGCTTCCATTCGCCGGCGATGATGCGTTCTTTTAAATCTTCAAAAATGACCTCACTGACGGTCATGCGTTTTTTGGTCTCCTCCATGTAGAGTGGCCCTCTTTCCTGATGCGTGAATGCATCTCATGATTTGAAATTATAATACAACTTATTCGACGGCCAGACAAGAGCAAAATGCAAAAAAACTGATTTTTTACATGAAAATAATTTTCAAAGGTGAAAATACATAACAGAAGGGGCGAAATAACGTCAAAATTTGTGATGAATGCGCATTTCACTATTGACAAGCAACGACGGCGTGGATATAATTGCAACAGTAGTTGTAATACAAGCTAACACCGAAGCGTGTAGAACAACGAATGGATAGCACCGTAAGTACAGGCAAAGAAACGATCGACCAGATCCAATCATCAAATCCTAGGAGGCACGAAAATGAAAAGTAAGACTTGCAGACGGATCCTCAGCATCATTCTGGCGGCCATGCTCCTCGCTGTTTTGACATCCTGCGGCAGCACCGGCGGCAATAACGGCGGTGGCGGCAGTGCTCCGGCCGCATCCGCCGCAGACGGCCAGACGGATAATAAAAAAGACGGTATCGGCATCACCGGCGAGCGCTACAAGGTGGCGGTCGGCGTGCTGACCTTCACCGTGGACTACTTTAAGGAAGTTGCTTACGGCGCGATCCAGGCTGGTGAAGACCTGGGCGTGGACGTGGTTCTGTATACCGGCCAGATCGCAACGCCTGCCGATCAGGTCGCGCTGATCGAGAACCAGATCCAGACGGGCGTGGATGCCATCACCTTCACCCCTGTTGACGTATTTGGTCTGGCAACTGCCGTTGATGAGTGCAACGAGGCTGGCATCGTCACGGTGTCCGAGGTCAATGTTCAGGGCGGCAACACCGACTGCACTACGGTCATCGCCTCTGACGATATCACCACCGGCCGCACCGTGGCCGAGAAGTGTGCCGAGGATCTGGGCGGCAAGGGTAAGGTTCTGATCCTGAACACCGGCGCGGCGATTGTGAACAGCCAGCTCAAGTGCCAGGGTATTGAGGACTACTTTGCTGAGAATTGCCCCGACATTGAGGTTCTGGCGAACATGGCCTGCGAGGGCGGAGATCAGGCCACCGGTCAGAAGGTTATGGCCGACCTGACGCAGACTTACGATGACATCGATGCGGTCATCTGCATCAACGACACCGTCGCTCTGGGCGCCTGCATCTCCCTGGAGGAGGCCAACTACACCCTGGGCGAGGACGTGAAGGTCTACGCCTGCAACTATTCCGCTGAGATTACCGACAAGATCCGCAATGGCGAGATCTCCTGCGGTATCTACTCTTGGGGCCAGCTGTTTGGTTACTGGTCTGTCGAGATGGCCATCCGTTCTTTGAACGGCGACCCCGTCCCAACCAACATCCAGCAGCCCAACTCTCTGGTCACTGCGGATAACGTGGATTATTACAACAAGATCTCCAGCAATGCCAAGAGCTATGATTTCGACGCCTACATGGCCAATCAGAGCTGATCTGGTATAAACGCGCAGAAAGTCGATACATTTTGAGGCGAAGCCGCCCCGGCTGCTCATTCAGGGGAGCTGGGACGGCTTTGCCGTTACACCCCTTATAAAGGAGGGAAGGTCAAGCTATGAACGAGAACGATATTGTTCTGGAGGTTCGGGACATCACTAAGACGTTTCCTGGCGTAAGGGCACTGGACAAGGTTTCGTTCCAGGTTCGGCGCGGAGAGGTGCACGCCTTGTTGGGCGCGAACGGCGCGGGTAAGTCTACGCTGATCAAGATAATTGCCGGTATGTATGGCAAGGATTCCGGTGAGATCCTGATGGACGGAAAGCCGATGCAGATCCGAAACCCCATTGATGCGCAGAATTTGGGCATTAGTGTTGTGTTTCAAGAGCTGACAGTTTTTCCAGACCTGAATGTGCTGGAAAACATTTTTATGAACCGCGAGATCACCCATGGCGGCATCTATGACTGGAAGGTCATGAAGAGCAAGACACAGCAGATCATTGATGAGCTGGATCTGGGCTTTAAACTGACTGACCGAGTGGGTAACCTGCCCATTGCTCAGCAGCAGATGGTGGAGATCGTCAAGTCGGTCTCCTTTGATGCAAAGGTGCTGATCCTGGATGAGCCGACCTCATCTCTGTCCGCGAAGGAGACGGAGCGTCTGTTCGGTATTATGCAAAAGCTACACGAGAAAGGTACGACTATTATCTATATCTCTCATCGCCTGGATGAGATCTATAACAACTGCGAACGTATTACGCTGATCCGGGATGGTAAGTGGATCCTGACGCGGGAGCTGGACGGATTCCCCAGGGAAGAGCTGATTTCAAATATGATCGGCCGCAATCTGGAAGCGGAGTTCCCGGCTAAGAATAACAAGGTCGGGGAGGAGCTGCTGCGGGTGGAGCATTTTGACCATCCGGGCGTGTTCCATGATATTTCCTTTACACTGCATCGGGGCGAGGTGCTGGGCTTTGCCGGCCTGGTCGGTGCAGGGCGCACGGAAGTGATGCGCGCTCTGTACGGCGCTTACAGCCAGAACGGCGGCAAGGTGTTCAAGGACGGCAAGGAGCTCAACATCCGCTCCCCGCAGGACGCCCTGAAGCACGGCATTATCTATGCCACAGAGAGCCGGAAGAACGACGGCCTGTTCATGGGGCGCTCTATCCTGGAAAACGTGTCGATCTCCAGCCTTGACCGCTTCTCTCATCCGTTGCTGGATCAGCGTACCGAGCGCAAGGAGGTCAGCTGGGTCACGGAGGAACTGAGACTGGTCTGTTCCGGCCTGGGACAACACGCAATAAACTTGTCCGGCGGCAACCAGCAGAAGGTCTGTCTGGCTAAGTGGCTGCTGACAGATCCGGAGGTGTTTATCCTCGATGAACCGACCAAGGGCATCGACGTAGGTGCAAAGGCGGAATTTTACCGCATTATAAACGAGCTGGCGGAAAAGGGCGCGGGCGTGATCGTGGTCTCCTCGGAGGAGCCAGAGTTGATCGGCATATGCGACCGGATCCTGGTCATGCGCGAGGGCGAGTTGACCGGCGAGGTCTGCGACGTGCCCCATCAGAAGGATGTGGAGCGGCAGCTCATGGCCTATATGATGGGCGTTAAGGACGACCAGACACAGGCGTCCTGACCGAAAGGAGAGACATTTGCGAAGATGAAGGTGAAGCGATCTTTTGCCGAGCTGTATAAGGCATACGGTATTTATGTTCTGCTCGTGGTGCTTGTGGGCGTGATGTCCATTCTCGAACCGAGCTTTTTCAGTGCATCGAACCTGGTGAACGTGCTGCGTCAGTGCTCTGTGTATGCCATCCTTGCTTTCGGCATGACATACATTTTTATTGGCGACGGCCTGGACCTGTCCATCGGCAATACGCTGAACCTCTGCTCCTGCGTGGTGGCGATGCTGATTGTCAACCGGGGCATGAATATGTGGCTGGCAGTGCTGATCACCCTCTGTGTGGGTGTGCTGGTCGGCTTCTGCAATGCATTCATTGTCACCAAGCTCAAGGTGAACCCGTTCCTGGGTACGCTGGGCACGATGTATATCATCAAGGGCATTGCCCTCTATATCACCAATGAAAACCCCATCACCGGTCTGCCCGACAGCTTCAAAATCTTTGGCGGTAATGTGAAGGGCCTGCCTGTTCCGCCTCAGTTCCTGATCGCAGTGGTGCTGTTCGTAATCCTGTATGTTGTGCTGCGGCATACCAAGATCGGTCGTCATGTTTATGCGGTCGGCTCGAATGAACAGGCGGCGCGGCTGTCCGGCATCAAGGTCACTCGAGTAAAGTTCTTTATTTTCATGCTGTCCGGCTTCTGCGCGGCGCTGGCCGGTATCGTGATGGCCTCCCGCCTGCAGCTGGGTTCTCCCGTGCTGACCAGTGCCTATGAGATGGATGCCATCGCGGCGGTCTGCATCGGCGGTACTTCCTCCGGCGGCGGCGACGGCAGCCTGGGCAAGACGGTGTGCGGTGCGCTGGCTCTGACGGTCATCCGTGTTGGCTTGAATATTCTGCGCATCTCCACCTCCATCCAGCAGATCGTCATTGGCGCGGTCATCGTTGCGGCAGTGGCTATTGATATGTATGGCCGCAACCGCCAGAAGTAAGGAGGGACAGACATGAAGGAATATCAGCAGGAACGGCTGAAAGGCAAGTTCATTGTCGAGTGGCAGCCGGCACAGAGTATTGAAGATCCCCGCTTCCGTTATAACGGCTTCCAGCCGGGCAGCACCGTGCTGCCGAAGGGTTGGCAGAAGTCCGAGGGGATGCTGCCCCTGCCCTGCGACATCATTTATGACCGGGACGTGGCGATCACGCTGCGGGACGGTACGGTGATCTATGCGGATGTGTTCCGCCCGGTCACGGAGGAAAAAGTCCCGGTGCTGTTTGCCTCCACCATGTTTGGCAAATATGGTTCTTACGTCACCATTGACGATATTCCCGGCAGGAACGGCATCCCTGAGGGCGTGCTGTCCGGGCTGCAGTCCTGGGAAGCGCCTGATCCGGCCTGGTGGGTGCCCAAGGGTTACGCAATGGTCAATGTGGACATCCGCGGCGTTGGCTCGTCGGGGGGCAATGGCTGCTACTTCGGCTCTCAGGACAGCGACGACAACTATGACATCATTGAGTTCCTCGGCACGCAACCCTGGAGCAACGGCAAAGTGGCTATGGTGGGCAACTCCTGGCTGGCGATCACCCAGTGGTATGTCGCATCCCAGAATCCACCCCATCTGGCGGCAATCGCACCGTGGGAGGGCCACGCCAATATGTATGAGGACGAGTATATGCGGGGCGGTATCCCCAACTTCTCCTATGCCCGACCCTGTATGTCCTATGGCAAGAACCTGATGGAGAACCTTCAAGCGATGATGAAGAAGTATCCGCTGATGAACGACTACTGGAAAGACAAGGCGGCGGACTTTGAAAAGATCCATATGCCGGCTTATGTGGTGGCCAGCTATTCCAGCGAGCTGCACACCAGAGGCAGCATCGAGGGCTTCCGGCGTATGAGATCGGAGGAGAAATGGCTGCGCATCCACAACACCCAGGAGTGGCCGGATCTCTATGACGAAGGCAACAGCGAGGATCTGTGCCGCTTCTTTGACCATTATCTGAAGGGCGAGGACAACGGCTGGGAGAACACGCCGAAGGTGCGCATTGCGGTGCTGGATCCCAGCGGCGTCGGCACACCGGAGATCACCTATGAGCCGCAGCCCGGCCCCGGCCCGAAGTTCTACACTCGTTCTCACACCGGCGAGCGCTTCCCCTATCCCACGCCGGTCATCAATGTGCCGGTCAAAAGCGCGAAGGCGCAGCTGGAGCGGCCGGAAACCAGCTTCCCACTGGAGCGGCAGGTGCTGAAGAAGCTGTACCTAGATGCGTCCGCCATGACGATGGAGGAAAAGCAACTGGAGCAGGAGGCGGAAGCCTCCTATCGCGCCGACGATTATCAGGATCATGTGACGTTTACCCATGTCTTTGACACGGATACGGAGGTCACTGGTTATATGAAGCTCCATGTCTGGATGGAGACGCGGGAAGCGGACGATATGGATGTGTATGTCCGTATCTCCAAGCTGAATAGAGACGGAAAACCCGTGTTCCACGACGCACGGATGTGGGAGTATTCCGGCCCGAATGGTCTGCTGCGCGCGACTCATCGTGAGCTCGATCCCCTGCGTTCCACGGAGAATGAACCCGTTCATACACATAATAGTATTCTTGAGGTGCATCCCGGCAAGCCTGTGGCGCTGGATATTGGCCTTTGGCCCACCAGCATGGTGTTTCATGCGGGCGAAGCCATTCAGGTGAATATTGCTGGATTTGACTATCTGGGCATCACCGGCGCATGGGATGACGCGATCACGTTCAACAAGGGTATGCACTTTGTCCGCACTGGCGGTTCGTACGATACTTACCTTCTCTATCCTGAAATCCCTCAAGCCTAAGACCTTTTCGTTACCCGCCTCCTATCGAACGAAATAACGTACCGCGAGTTGCAAAAAGGATCCGCCGCAGAACCATCTGCGGCGGATCCTCAGCATGTCGAAAAAGTCCAGTTTCAGCTGGGCTTTTTCTCATTTGGATGGTAAAATAGAAGTGGGTGATGAAAATACTGGAACGAGGAAAACTGGATCGTGGGATAGTTGAAATGGTAGATACAGAAAGTCTGGTGCCCCAGGAGCATCTGCTTTGAAAGATAGACGCAGCTGTAGATTTCAAGGTGCTGTATGAATTGGTAGAGCCCCTCTATTGTGAAGATAACGGGCGTCCCAGTATCGATCCAGTGGTGCTGTTCAAGATGGTTCTGATTCAGCATCTACATGGTTTGCTCTCGCTGCGGCGAACTGCGGAAGAAGTTCACCTGAATATAGCTTACCGGGGTTTCTGGGATATACACTACAGGAGGAAACACCGCATTTTTCTACGGTAAGCTATAATTTCCGGCATCGCTTCTGTCAAGCACTGCTCCAGCAATTT
>CALEQS010000057.1 GCA_937907975.1 uncultured Clostridia bacterium
CATGTGTTCCAGTCCACCACGCCGCTGGACCTGACCTTCGTCTCCCAGCTGCAGGACTACCTGCGCTCCAAGCGGGATAAGCGGGACCTGTTCTATGCCCGCCGGGTGCCCCAGCCCTCCCCGGCGCTGGACCTGAAGCGCAGCATCATCGACCAGATCCGGGAGAAGGACGTGCTGCTCTCCTATCCCTTTGAGAGTATGCGCCCCTTCCTCCAGCTGCTCCACGAGGCCAGCCAGGACGAGCGGGTGGTGTCCATCAAGATGACCCTCTACCGGGTGGCCTCCCACAGCAAGGTGGTGGAGCATCTGGTGGAGGCCGCCGAAAACGGCAAGGAGGTCACCGTGCTCATGGAGCTGCGGGCCCGGTTCGACGAGGAGAACAACATTGATATGTCCCGCCGCCTGGAGGACGCGGGCTGCCGGGTGATCTACGGCCTGCCCGATTATAAGGTGCACTCCAAGCTCTGCCTCATCACCTGCCGGGACGAGCATGGAGAGCTGAACTATATCACCCAGTTCGGCACCGGCAACTACAATGAAAAGACCGCCCAGGCCTATACGGATCTCTGCCTTATGACTGCCGACGCGGGGCTGGGCGCGGAGACCGCCCGGGTGTTCACCGCCCTGTCCTGCGGCGAGACCATGGAGGAGTGCGAGCACCTGATGGTGGCCCCCCACTGTCTGCAGAATCAGGTGCTGGAGCTCATCGACCGGGAGACGGCGAAGGGGGAAAACGGCTATATCGGCGTGAAGATCAACTCCCTCACCGACAAGGACATCATTAAGCGGCTCATCGCCGCCTCTAAGGCCGGCGTCACCGTGGAGCTCATCGTCCGGGGCATCTGCTGCGTGAAGCCCAAGGTGCCGGAAAAGACGGAGCACATCACCGTGGTCAGCGTGGTGGGCCGCTTCCTGGAGCATTCGCGCATCTACCGCTTCGGCCGGGAGGGCGACAGCGACGAGAAGCTCTACATCGCCTCGGCGGACTTTATGACCCGCAACACCCTGCGCCGGGTGGAGGTGGCCGCCCCCATCTATGACGAGGCGGTGAAACAGCGCATCCGCCACATCTTTGACACTGTCATGCGGGACGACGAGAAGGGCAAGGAGCTTCAGGCGGACGGCAGCTATGCCGACCGGCACCTGAATGAGCCGCCCCTGAACTCCCAGGAGCTGTTTTATGATGAAGCGTATGAGGCGGCCGGACGGGCCGGAGAATAAATGTTGAGAATCGGTATGCTGACCAGCGGCGGCGACTGTCAGGCGCTGAACGCCGCCATGCGCGGCGTGGTCAAAACGCTGTGCGAGAATGCGGATGTGAAAATTTACGGGTTTGAGGAGGGCTACAAGGGCCTGATCTACGGCAATTATCACGAGCTGACCAGCCATGACTTCTCCGGCATCCTGACCAAGGGCGGCACCATTCTGGGCTCCTCCCGCCAGCCCTTCAAGCTGATGCGCCAGCCCGACGCCAACGGGCTGGACAAGGTGGCCGCCATGAAGAAAAATTACAAGGCGCGGGGACTGGACTGCCTGGTCATTCTGGGCGGCAACGGCACCCACAAGACTGCCAACCTGCTCCGGGAGGAGGGGCTGAACATCGTCACCCTGCCCAAGACCATCGACAACGACATCTGGGGTACCGATATGACCTTCGGCTTCCAGAGCGCCGTGGACATCGCCACCGCCGCCATTGACTGCATCCACACCACCGCCGCCTCCCACGGCCGGGTGTTCATCGTGGAGGTCATGGGACATAAGGTGGGCTGGCTCACCCTCCACGCCGGCATTGCCGGCGGCGCGGACATCATCCTCCTGCCCGAAATTCCATACGATGTGGACAAGGTCATCGAGGCCATCGACAAGCGGGACAAGGCGGGCAAGCGCTTCACTATCCTGGCCGTGGCCGAGGGCGCCATCTCCAAGGAGGATGCCGCCCTGAGCAAGAAGCAGTACAAGGCCAAGGTCAAGAGCCGCCAGTTCCCCTCCATCTCCTACGAACTGGCCGACCAGATCTATCGGAAGACCGGCAAGGAGATCCGCATTACCGTGCCTGGCCACACCCAGCGCGGCGGCTCCCCCTGCCCCTATGACCGGGTGCTGTCCACCCGCCTGGGCGCGGCGGCGGCCAACCTGATCCTCACGAAGCAGTACGGCAATATGGTGGGCATCGTCAACGGCGAGATCGTCCCCGTGCCGCTGGAGACGGTGGCTGGAAAGCTGAAATACGTCAGCCCCGACAGCTCCATCATCAAAGAGGCCAAGAGCATCGGCATCAGCTTCGGTGATTGAAGAATCAAAATAAGACCGCGGCCGCAGAGCCAAATTCTCTGCGGCCGCGGCTTTGTGTTGTATGGCTGTAAATTGGGGTTTGCAGGTCTGCATAGCACTTCCGAAAGGCTTCCGGCCCTTTTGAAAACGCACCAACGCCCCGGGATCTTGCGACTCCGGGGCGTTGGTGTATCACTTAGGAAGAGGATCGATCAGTCAGAAACGAACCCATCTATTTGACAATTCCGACAGTTTAGATCGGAATCAGTCAACCACATGCTGGATCTCCACGAACTCCTTGTGCTCGCGGGGATACTTGATCGCGGCCTGCGCGGCGGCCAGCCGGGCCAGAGGCACACGGAAGGGGCTGCAGGACACATAGTTCAGGCCGATGCGGTGGCAGAACTCCACGCTGGTGGCGTCGCCGCCATGCTCGCCGCAGATGCCCAGCTCCAAGTCGGGGCGGGTCTTGCGCCCGTCGGCGGAGGCCATCTGGATCAGTTTGCCGACGCCGTAGGGGTCGAGGTGCTGGAAGGGGTCGGACTCATAGATCTTGTTGTCGTAGTAGGCACCCAGGAACTTGGCGGCGTCT
>CALEQS010000058.1 GCA_937907975.1 uncultured Clostridia bacterium
GTGGAGAGCATTGGCGTCATGTATTATGCGGCGCTGGTACCCTGCGTGCTCTCCGCCCTCATCGCAAACGTGATCTCCGGCCTGTTCGGGGTGGCCTCCACCTCCTTCACGCTGGCCGTGATCCCGGATCTGTCCGCCATTTCGCTTTTGCAGACCATCGGCCTGGGCATTGTATTCGGCGCGCTGGCCAGCCTGTTCTGCCGGGCCATGCATGTCGGCGGCACGCTCTACAAGAAAATTGAAAATCCCTATCTGCGCATCGTGGTGGGCGGCTGTATCGTGGTGCTGCTCTCCCTGCTGACGCGCTCCGGCGAATACAACGGCGCCGGCATGTCCGTTATTTCCGCCGCGCTGGCGGGCCATGCCGTCCCCTGGGCCTTCGCGCTGAAGATCGTATTCACAGTGCTGACGCTGGGCGCAGGGTTCAAGGGCGGCGAGATCGTCCCCTGCTTCTTTGTGGGGGCCACCTGCGGCTGTGTCGTTGCCCCCCTTCTGGGCATGGATGCCGGCTTTGGCGCAGCTCTGGGGCTCATCGCCGTGTTCTGCGGCGTAACCAACTCGCCTATGACCAGCATTCTGCTGGGCTACGAACTCTTCGGCGGGCACGGACTGGCCCTGCTGGCCATGTGCGCCGCTGTGAGCTATCTGCTCTCAGGCTATTCCGGACTCTATCACGAGCAGAAGATCATCTATTCCAAGACTTCTCCGGTCTTTATCGGCCGCAAGGGCGGTGAGGAGAAACAATAAGGCACTGCAAGGGGGCAGACCGATGCGTAATTACCGCATGGACAACATACGCTGTATCCTGATCTTTCTGGTGGTATTCGGCCATATGCTGACCTGGATTCCCGGAGCGGACACCCCCTACCGCATCATCTACATCTTCCATATGCCCGCCTTTCTGTTTCTGACCGGATACTTTTCCCACTTCAGCATCTCCAAACTCCTGACTCAGCTGGCCTATCCCTATATTCTCTTTCAAGTGCTTTACTTGATTTATGATACTCTGGTATTCCGAGATGCGCCCATTCACGAGATGGTGCTCCAGTTCTCCACACCCTACTGGATTCTCTGGTACTTGCAGGCCATTCTTTTTTACCGGCTTCTCATCCCGTTGCTGGACAAGGTGCCCCGCTGGGGGCGGTGGCCGGCCTTTGCCGGATCCATCGCGCTGGCTCTGCTGAGCGGTTTTGTGCCGGAATTTGGCGATTTTCTCACCGCCGGACGCTTCTTTTCCTTTCTTCCCTTCTTCCTGTCCGGCTACTATCTTTCCCAGAGCGGGTGGTTTCCAAAGTGGCTCGACAAGCCGCTGAAAAGTGTCCGGAAATGGCCCCTCGCCCTGCTGGGTGCCGGCATCGCGGTCTGGTCCTGCCTGCGCGAGAGCAGCTTTACCTCAAAAATGCTCTATGGCTCCTTCCCCTATGCGCAGGGCCATTTTGGCCCCGAGGTGCGCCTACTGCTCATACTGTTTGCCTTCGGCTGGATCCTCGCCCTGTTGACCCTGATGCCAGACCGGCATATTACCGGTATCAGCACAGTGGGCCGGGGCATACTGCCCATCTATCTGCTTCACGGCTTCGTCGTTCGGACCATGGCAAAACTTCAGGTGTTCCACTTCCCCTACCCGGTCAATGTACTGATCGGCTTCTGCGCAGCCCTCGCCATTGTGGCCGCGCTGGGCAACAGCAGGGTGCGCAAGCCTTTGCACACTGCCATGACCGGCGAATGGCTGGAAAAGCTGTGGCGGAAATATGTACTCACTTAATACACCAATGCAGTTCAAAGGAAGCGGCTCATTTGAGCCGCTTCCTTTCAGTCTGTCTTGACAAATATATATTATGATGTATAATATTTAAAGCATTGGCGCTTTGACTCTTTAAAGAACTGGCGCTTCAAAGCAGTTTCACCACACTGCTTTTAATTTTAAGGAGGAAATCACAAATGAAAAAGTTATCCAAGCTGATGGCCGTTGTGCTGGCAGCAGCCATGGTTCTGGCTCTGGCTGCCTGCGGCAGCACCGGCGGCGCTGCATCCGGTTCCGGCGCTGCTTCCGGCTCCGCCGCTCCCGCCGGTGACGGCAAGACCTACAAGATTGGCATCTGCCAGCTGGTCCAGCACGACGCTCTGGACGCCGCCAATCAGGGCTTCCAGGACGCTCTGACCGAGAAGCTGGGCGACGCCGTCAAGTTCGACAACCAGAACGCCTCCGGTGACAGCGCCAACTGCTCCACCATCGTCAACGGCTTCGTCTCCGACGGTGACGACCTGATCCTGGCCATCGCCACC
>CALEQS010000059.1 GCA_937907975.1 uncultured Clostridia bacterium
GGACAGGCCGCGGCGGAAACGCCGGAAGCGGAGACGGAGCAGGGGTCCGAAACAGGACCTGCGCAGACTCCGGCGGAACAGAGCGAAGGCGAAAATGCCCCGGGAAATGAGCCGGAAGTCCAGCGGGTGAGGCCGTACAGCGGAGATGCCGCCATCTACTATCTGGCCGACCCGGCGGGTGACCCGTGGACGAACGACACCGGCGAGTGGGCCCCGGCGAACGACACCAGCAGCACCATCGCCAGGATCAATACCACCGGCGCGGTGTGGCAGGACGGCTATGTGGGCGGTATGACCTACAGGGAAAAGAACATCAAGTCCAATGTGGCCAGCTACATCACCGCCTGGCCGGATGGCTCCACCGGGAGCGTCTGGACCGTGCGGCGGGATGACAGCAAGACCGGGAGCTATTTTAACGCCATTCTGGATTCCATCTGGGCCAGCTACCGGGCCTCGGTCGAGCAGATCACCGGCCGGGACGACCTGACCCGCGCCGACGTGTCGGAGATCACCCTGACGCCCCGCAAGATCTCCCGGGACAACGGCGGCAATTACGACTATCACATCGACTGTGCCCTGAGCATTCAGTGCACCAAGATGTTCACAGCCCGGTTCTGGGTGCTGAAGCCCGGGACAGACGAGTATGAGATGTGCAGCGCGAAAAATTATCCCACCGGCAGTGCGGTGCAGAACACGGCGTCGGTGGAGCAGACCGTCACCGTGGACGGGCAGCTCTACACGCTGGACGGCTGGTATGTGGAAAACGATGCCGGGAACGCGCCGAGCGGGGACAAGGCATCCTTCCCCCACACGCCGACCGAGACCCAGCTGGCAGACGGCGCAGTCAACTACTACGCCCATTACATCCCTGCCACGGTGGATCTGACCGTCACCAAGCGGGTGACCGGGGCCATGGGTGACAAAAATCGACGGTTTACGTTCCAGTGGTCCTGCGGGGAGCGGGAGGGCAGCTTCACGCTGTCTGACGGCGAGAGCGCCGTGATCGAGGACGTTGCCGTGGGCGGGGAGCTGACGCTGACCGAGACGGACAGCAGCGGCTATGCCGTCAGCGTGTCCTATGGCGGCGAGAACTACAGCGTGGACGCCCAGGGCAGTGTTCAGCTCACCGCCGCCTGGGACGGCGGCACGATCATCGTAACCAACCACAAGGACGTGATCCCGGACACCGGGCTCACGCTGGTCAGCGCCCCCTATGCGGCGGCACTGGGGTTGACGGCGGTCTCGGCGGCGGTGCTGCTGTACCGGCGGAGCAAACGCCGTGGATAAGATGAGCACACGCCCCGGAGGTGCCCGGCTCGCCCCGGAGGCGGCGGGTGAGGCACAGGACAAGTCGGACAAACCGGCTGCACCGGAGCAGAAGGCGGACGCAAAGCGAAAGCTGCTGCGGGGCTGGCTCAACCTGCTGCTGCGGATCGCGCTGCTGGCGCTGGTCGGATTTCTGCTCTTTACCCAGGTGCTCTTTGTGGGGCGCATGAGCGGGAACGAGATGTTCCCCGCCGTGAAGGACGGCGACCTGCTCATCGGCTTCCGGCTGGGGCAGAGCTTTGAGCGCAGCAGCGTGGTGATCTACGAGGCGGCGGACGGCGTGCGCCATGTGGGGCGCGTGATCGCCTCCGCCGGGGACAGCGTGACCATCACCGAGAACGGCAGCGTGCTGGTGAACGGCGCGATCCAGAACGAGGAGGTCGTCAACGCCACCGTGCCGGGGGACGGGCTGGAATACCCCTACACCGTGCCCGACGGGTGCCTGTTCGTGCTGGGCGACTGGCGCGCAGACACCGGGAGCGGGGACAGCCGGACACTGGGCGGCATTCCCATCGGCCAAGTGAAGGCGCAGCTCGTCACGCTCCTGCGCCGCCGGGGGATCTGAAAACCATCACCCGAAGCGATCAACCAGTATAGGCCGCGCACAGGCGCGATGCTTATAGAAAAAATCTTTTATGGAGGGATATAGTTATGAACAAGTTTGTCAAACGAGGATGTACCGTACTGCTGGCGCTGACACTGGCGCTGGGCATGAGTGTTTCTGCCTTTGCCGCTGACACAACTGACGCAGCGGTGCAGAAGATTTACCGTGCGGCCAATTCGGGGACTACGTCCCCGGCGGAGACCTTCACCTTTAAGGTGGAAAAGGTGGGCGTGACCGACGGCACCAAGGCGGACGGCGTTACTCCGCTGGACAAGAGCGATATGCCCGAGCTCACCATCTCCGACGCCGCCTATACCGAGGGTGAAGCCAGTGATACCGCGGTGAAGGACCTCACTATCACCCCGAAGACCGCCTTCCCGAACGTGGGTGTCTACACCTATAAAGTGACCGAGGTGGCGGGAAATACCGCCGGTGTTACGTACGACAACCGGCAGATGGAGCTGAAAGCCACAGTCCACTATGCCGATGGTGAACTGGTTGTGGACTATGCGTTCCGGCCCGACGGTGCATCCGGGACCAAGGGCGAGGACATCGAGAACACCTACTCCGCCGGTGCTCTGACCGTGAGCAAGACGGTCACGGGCAACTTTGGCGATAAGAACAAGAAGTTCGACATTGACGTGAGCTTTACCGCCCCGGCAGGCAAGACCGTTAAATCGACCATCACCTTGTCGGACGGCACCAGGATCCTCCCCGACGAGTGGACGAACGGCACCGTCACCAAGACGATCAGCCTGGCCAACGGTGAGTCTGTGAAGTTTGAGAACGTGCCCTACGACGTGACCTACACCGTGAAGGAGCATGACTACGCGGACTACAATGTCAGCTATGAGGGAGAAAACGGCAAGATCAACGCCATCTCGGCGACCGCCGACGTCATCAACAGCAAGCCCGGCACCGTGGACACCGGCGTCATTCTGCACAGCGCTCCCTATATCCTCCTGCTCGCGGGCGTGGGCGCCGCTGCTGTGGCCTTCCTGATCCTCAGAAAGCACAGAGAAGTGTAAGTAATTAAAAGTTCCGCTTTGCGGTATGCCAGAGGCTTCCCCTTCCGGGGAAGCCTTCGGCAGTCTGCGCCGCACCAAAGCCTCCCTCCCAAGGGGGAGCTTTCGATAGTCTGCGTATCCCACGCTAAAGGAGGCCGCCATGAAGGTATCCCGCGTTTTGCTGAAAATTTCAAATCTGCTGGTGAGCGCGGTCGTGGTGCTCTTTCTGCTGGCGGTGGGGGGCTGGTCGGCCTATGCCCTCTGGGACAACGCCCAGGTCTATTCCGCCGCCGTCTCCGTGCAGACGCAGCTGCTGGCGCTCAAGCCGGAGACGGATCCGGAGAGTGCGCCGGGGGTCGTGGCGGAGTCCTTCGAGGAGCTGCGGGCGATCAATCCGGACGCGGTGGCCTGGCTGACGCTGGACGGCACGGCCATCGACTTTCCCGTCGTGCAGGGAGAGGACAACATGACCTATCTCAACACCGATGTGTACGGGAATTATGCCCTGAGCGGCAGCATCTTTCTGGATTCCAGCTGCGACGCGTCGTTCCGGGAGCCCTATGCTCTGGTGTACGGCCACCACATGAGCGACCACGTCATGTTCACCGATCTGGACCTCTACAAGGAGCGGGATTTCTTCCGGGCCAACACCACCGGCACCCTTGTCCTGCCCGACCGGGTGTGCAGGCTGGAGATCTTTGCCTGCTTGGTCGTGCCCGCCGCTGAGGAGCACATCTACAACCCGTCCCTGTGGCGGGAGGACGTGAGCGGCCTATTGCAGTTTTCCCGGGAAAACGCCCTGTTTCTGAATGAGGAGGTCCTGAACCGGCTGGAGGGGGAGCCAGATGCCCGGGTGCTGGCCATGTCCACCTGCTCGACGGAGTTCACCAACGCCCGGACGGTCGTCCTCGCGGCGGTGGGGTGAAAACTGAAGGTAAAGCCCCTTCCGGCCCTTTTGTCTGCTCCGCCTGCCATCTTTTCTGTGGAGCGCCTACGGCGGTTATCCCACTCGCCCTGAAATATGCCGCAGGCATATTTCTTTCTCGGGCTCACCCCCCAGGGGGAAGCCTCTGGGGGCCTCATCCATACTTCCAAAAAAAACAACCCCGCCTTCTCTCATTTGAGAGAAGGCGGGGTTCCATTTTTAAAACGCGATCAGCATGACGACGCACAGCGCGGCACACACGGCACAGAACAGCCAGTCGAACCAGTGCACCCGCACCGGCTCAAACTCACTGCGCTTCTCGTGCCCGTCAAAGCCCTTGGACTCCATGGCCACGGCCAGCGCCTCCGACCAGCGGACGGACTTGACCAGCAGCGGCTTCAGAAAGGCCGGGGACACGGGAAACGGATTTTTTCCCCGGGCGCGGAAGGCCGCCCGGGTGCGGCGGTACTCCTGCATCATGTGGGGAAACACGCCCCAGGCGGCCAGCAGGCCGTAGGCAAAGATCTGGGGCAGGTGGAACTGGCGCTGAAAGGAGCGGATCATGAGCACCCGGTCGGTGGTCAGACAGTAGAGATAGCCGCCCCCGGCGAAGGCCAGCACCCGGGAGGCGTGGATCAGGCCGTTCCAGACGTGGGAACTGGTCAGGATCATCGTGCCGGTGTTGACCGGCATCCCGCCCCCGGCGGAGAAACGGTAGCCGGTGAAGAACATTCCGACGGCGGCCAGCAGGATGGGGGAGAGCAGGATGAGCAGCTTCTTCACGCCGGTGCCGGAGCTCAGAATGCCCACAACGCACAGGGCGAAAAAGGCGAAGTTGATGATCGGCTGATGCCGGAAGGCCAGCACGAAGGTCAGCACCAGCAGGCAGACGAATTTAACTGCGGGATTGATCCGCTTCATGGAGCTTCCCTCCTTCCAGATGGAGCACCACGTCGCCGTAATCCTCGGCCAGCTGGCGGTCGTGGGTGGAGAAGATGAGTGCGGCATGACGGGATCTGGCGGCGCGGCACAGCTCGTCCATGACGGCCATGGTGTTGGCCCGGTCCTGGGCATAAGTGGGCTCGTCGCACACCAGCACCCGGCAGTCGTAGGCCATGAGAGCGGCCACGCCGAGGCGGCGCTGCTGGCCCTGACTGAGCAGATAGGGGGACACGTCCCGGTAGCGCCACAGGTGGATGCCCCTCAAAATTTCCTCACTTCCGGCGTCGGCATTCTCCCGCAGGCTGGCAGTGATCTCCTGCCGGACGGTGCCGCCGATGAACTGATCCTGTGGGCTCTGGGTGACAAAGCCGATGCGTCCCAGGTGCTTTTTCTTCTGCTTTCGCAGCTCCACGCCGTCCAGCAGGGCGGAGCCGGAATAGCGGCACACGCCGGCCAGCGCGTTGAACAGGGTGGACTTGCCGCAGCCGCTCTCGCCGACGACGGCGTAAATGAGCCCCCGGCGGAAGGCGGCGTCCACGCCGTCCAGCACCGCCCGGTCTCCATAGCGCACGGTGAGTTTTTTCAGCTCCAGCACCACGTCTCCCGGTTCAGCGGGGGCGAGGTTCGGGGCGTAGCTCACTCCCGGGGCGATGACGCCCGCCTGCTCCAGCCGGGCGGGGTCGGGGTGGTGCAGATCCATGGTCTCCGGGGCGATGGCGCCGTCCCGGAAGAAATACAGGGTGTCGGCAGTGCCGATCCAGTGGTTGAGCCGGTGATCCACGGCCAGAATGCCCATGCCCTGCTCCTCGTGGAGCTGGCGCAGCCTGGCGGCGATGGCGGCGGCTGAGGCGTTGTCGATGTTGGCGAAGGGCTCATCCAGCAGCAGCCATTTGGGGCGGATGAGCACCAGACAGGCCAGCATGACCTTCTGCTTCTCGCCGCCGGACAGGGAGACGAGGGTGCGGTGCTTTAAATGAGAAATGCCGCAGAAGTCCAGCGCCTGGTCCATCTCCTGCTCCACCTGTTCCGGGGGCGTGCAGAGGTTTTCCAGGCAGAAGATCAGCTCATTGCGCACCGTGTCCATGCAGAACTGAAGCTCCGGGTTCTGGAACATCATGCTGACCAGACGGCACCGCTCTGCGGGGGAGAGCGCCCCCACGTCTTGCCCCTCCACCAGATTTTTTCCGGCGCGGAGCACCCCGCCGTTGCGGGGGTAGAGCCCTGCCGCCAGATAGAGCAGGGTGGACTTGCCGCAGCCGGACACGCCGGTCAGCACGCTGATGCGGCCGGCGTCGAATGCGGTCGAAAAATCGTGGATGGTGTCCTTTCCGTCCTCAAAATAGGAGAAGGACACCCCCTCAAACTGAATGCTCATTCCTCAGTGAAAAACGCGTTGGTGTACTCGTTGTCCCGGCGGCCGGAGATCAGGCCGCACTCCACCAGAAAGTCCGCCATGGGCTCCCAGCGCTCCGGGGCGATGCGGCCCCAGCGGCCCTTTTCGTCCAGCAGGATGGGGGCCAGATGCTTCTGGCTGCGGATGAGCAGGGAGTCGGAGGAGTCGCCGGGCATCATGTCCTTGACCTCCAGCACGGCCTCCTCCGGGTGCGCCGCGCCATAGCGGTAGCCCCGGTCCAGGCAGGCCAGAAAGGCCTTGACCGCCTCGGGCCGGTTCTCCAGCACCTCGTGGGTGGCGGCGATGGCGGGGGCGCAGAAGTTGAAGATGGGGTCGAAGTCGCCCAGATTGAAGTAGTTGATCTCCTTGCCGGCCTCCAGTAGCACCTGGTTCTCCCAGTTTTCATAGACCCAGGTGGCGTCGGCCACGTCTCCGAGGGTGGCCACAATGTCGCCCACGTCCAGATTGACCAGCTTCACCTTGCTGTAATCGCCGCCGTCCTCGGCCATGACCCGGCTGATGGCCTTGTGGAACCACCCGGGGCTCCAGTGGGTCAGCCGCTTGCCCTCCAGCTCCCGGGGGCGGGTGATGCCCGCCTCCTTGAGGGAGACAATGCCGGAGTCGCACTTCTGGGTCATGACGGCCACGGCGGTCAGGCCGATGCCGCGCTCCATGCAGTCCAGCATGGCGATCTCCGGGCCGCAGACGAAGTCGGCGCCGTGCAGCTCCATCTCGCCGTGGACCTCACCGAAGATCTCCACATCCAGGCCGGCCTCGGCGAACCAGCCCCGCTTCTGGGCGATCAGAAAACCGATGTGGTTGGTGTTGGGGAACCAGTCCAGAACAACTTTCAGCTTTTCCATGTTTGATCTTCCGCCTTTCTTTTAGAGACTTTCAGTTCCGCCCTCCGCAGAGGACGGAATGAAGTCAGATCCGTTTAATCCTCGTCGTCGTAGACCTTGCCCGCCTTGACGGCACTGCCGATGGCATAGCTCTTGACCACGCCAGTCTTGGCCAGCGCATCACCGGCCAGCTTGCAGATGATGCCGGAGAACACGATGGCGCTGACAAAGCGCACGGCCAGCTGGGCGGCCAGCATGGAGGGGGCCAGCAGGTAGTAGCTCAGATAGTACAGCTCATAGCAGAAGATGAACACGGCGGACAGCATGCCGGCCAGGCTCATGGACAGCAGGTTCCACTTCTTGTAGCGGAAGCAGGCGAAGACCACCTCGGCGCCCAGACCCTGAATGAAGCCGGTCAGCACCACAGTCAAGCCGCCGGAGTTGCCCATGAGCAACTCGATGACGGAGGCCAGGATCTCGGTCACCAGCGCCACGCCGGGCTTGCGGATGATGTAGGCGGCCAGGGTGGCGGCCATGAACCACACGCCGTAGATCAGCTCAAAGCCGAAGGCGGACAGGCCCAGGGGGGTCAGGGCGGTGGAGATGGCCATGCCACCGTAGAACACCGCCAGATAGATGGCCGCAAAGGCCACGCCGAGAATGGCCATCAGAATAACGTCCTTCAGTTTCCACTTGTTCATAATTGTACAGTCCTTTCTTTCTCTCACTGAAAAAGCCGCCGGTGCTGGGCACCGACGGCTTGAATTGCGGCAGAAATGTCCGCTTTACCTGCGCTGGCATTATCCAACAGGTTCCAAGGGTCATGGGCATCAGGCCCAACTCTCAGCCGAACTTCATCCAGCTCCCCGGTGATTCAGTTTTTTGAACGGGGGTATCATAGCACAGTTGTCAACCAATTGCAAGGCGCAGCGGACAGAAAGCAAAATTTGCGGGCAAAAGCTCTGCCCCGGACACAGAGCCCGGGGCAGAATTTTGGATTTTGCTATCGGCAAAGGGGGATCGGTGGTCTCACTGCGGAAGTTCCATCAACTGGAACGCAGGCCATCGGAACTGCGAGAATCCTTCGCAGCGCGATAGGGGCCGGTATTTTCAGCTTTTGAAATGAAAAACCGTAATTTACCAATTATTTTGCTATATCACTTCCTGTTAAATTAAGTCAACAAGAGGAGATTAAAAAGTTCACATCCTGTGGATATAATTTAACAAGCTGAGGGAGGGCGCATGAGCATGACAGAACAGGAAGTGGTTTTGCAGGAAGTTGGCAGGCGGATCACCGAGCGCTGCAAGCAGCTTGGCATGACGCAGGAGATGCTGGCGGAGCGGGGCGATATGACGCCCCAGGTTGTTTCCTATGCTGAGGCGGGGAAGCGGGCCATGCGGCCGGAAAATCTGCTGAAGCTGGCCTCGTCCCTCGGGGGTCAGCGCGGATTACCTCCTGACCGGCGACATCATTGACAAGGATCTGCTTCTGCTGTCGGAAAAGCTGAGACAGCTCACACCGGAGCAGGTGCGCATTGGGGAGCGCATCATAGATGAGTGCGTGCGGCTGTATGCATAGGGCGCGGAGCGTGCGCAGATAGAAATAAAAGAGCGGGACACCCCGGACAGAGCGCTGAAATGCGCCGTCCGGGGTGTTTTCATATTTCTCCGGGCGGTTTCATAGACTGGAGCAACAGAAACCGGGGGAGTGGCGCGAGTGAAAGGGAATATCGAGGAGCGGGCCGTCCTGCTGGCCCAGTACATTATTGAGCACAAGGCTACCGTCCGCTCGGCGGCAAAGCGGTTTGGGGTGTCCAAGAGTACGGTACACAAGGACCTGTCTGAGCGGCTGTCCGGATTCAATCGGCCGCTCTATCTGCAGGTGAAGCAGGTGCTGGAGGTGAACAAGGCCCAGCGGCACATCCGGGGAGGCATGGCCACCCGGGAGAAGTACCGGCACATGGAAGCGCTCCGGCACGGGAACGGGGAGTAATAATAGAAGCCCCGCCGCTTTTGTAAAAGCGGCGGGGCTTCAGCTTGTCAGGCTGGGCGGTGGGACTTCTTTCTGCAATTGCAGTTATTTTCCCTCGGCCTCCAGCTTCGCCATATTGCGGAACTCGGCGGCGGCCATGATGATGGCGGCAACCATGGCGAAGAAATCCGCAACAGGGGCGGCGAACAGGATGCCGTCGATCCCCCAGAACAGGGGCAGGATCAGAATGAGCGGGATGAGGAAGATCACCTGGCGGGTCAGGGACAGGAACACGCCCTTGAGGGGCTTGCCCAGCGAGGTGAAGAAGGTGGAGGTGATGGGCTGCATGAAGTTGGC
>CALEQS010000060.1 GCA_937907975.1 uncultured Clostridia bacterium
CAAAGGCGCTTGCGGCAATTCAAGCCAACACGGATGCCTCTCTGCGGCGGTATTCCGATCCGGATGCCGCCGACCTGCGTGCCGCCATTGCAAAAACTTATTCCGTCAAGCCGGAGCAGGTTTTTGTGGGCAACGGCTCCGATGAAGTGCTGGCCTTTGCCTTCCAGGCATTTTACAGTGAAGGTTCGGAGATCGTATTCTCCGATATTACCTATTCTTTTTATCCGGTCTATGCCAATATGTTCGGCATCCGCTACCGCACTGTGCCGCTGAAGGCTGATTTCACTGTCCCGGTGGATGCGCTCTGCGGCGGCAATGACGGCGTGGTCATTGCCAACCCCAATGCACCTACCGGCATGGAACTGCCTCAAAGCGAGATCCGCCGCGTTCTGGAGGCCAATCCGAATGTGGTGGTCATTGTGGATGAGGCCTATGTGGACTTCGGCGGCGAGAGCGTTCTACCCCTCATTGAGGAGTATCCAAACCTGCTGGTGGTACAGACCTTCTCCAAGTCCCGGGCACTGGCCGGCCTGCGGGTGGGCTTCGCCTTTGGCAGTGAGAATCTGATCCAGGCGCTGAACTGCGTCAAGAATTCCATCAACTCCTATACGCTGGACCGGCTGGCACTGGCCGGTGCGGCGGCATCTGTGGCGGACAGAGAGTATTTTAACATCCAGTGTGCCAAGGTCGTGGCAACCCGGGAGCGGGCAACGGAGGAGCTGTGCAAGCTGGGTTTTCAGGTTTATCCTTCCAAGACAAACTTTATCTTCGTCTCCCATCCTATCGTCCCGGCCAAAGAGCTGTTTGCCGGCCTGCGGGAGAAGGGAATCCTGGTGCGCTACTTTGCCCAGCCCCGCATTGACAACTGCCTGCGTGTCAGCATCGGCACCGACGAAGAGATGGATGCGTTTCTGAATGCAATGCGGGAATTGACAGCGGAATGATTCTGCGCTAAAGTGAAATGGCCACCGCCGGTGCGGCGGCCATGACTCTGTCAGGAGGTTTTAAGATCATGCGCTACGAAGGCGATATTTACCGTCCGCCAGGAGAGTGGAAAAGTTATCTGCTCCAGTGCACGGTGGGCTGTTCCAACAATACCTGCACCTACTGCGGGATGTATAAGGACAAAAACTTTCATATCCGCCCGATGAAGGACATTTTGGAGGACATCCAGATGGCCAAGGTCTACTACGGCGGGGCGAAAAAGCGGGTCTTTCTCTGCGATGGCGATGCCATTGTGATGAAGCAGGAAGACCTGATCTCCATTCTGGATCATCTCTATGCGGCCTTCCCGCAGCTGGAGAAGGTGTCCACCTACGCCGGGCCCCGCTCCACGCTGACCAAGTCCACGGCGGAGTTGAAGGAGCTGTGTCAGCACGGCCTGAAGCGGGCCTACCTCGGGGTGGAGACAGGGAGCGATGCTGTGTTGAAGGCCGTCCATAAGGGTGTCACGGCGGAGGAAATGCTGGAGGCGGGAGAGCGTCTCCGGGAGGCCGGCATCGACCTCTGGATCATGGTGCTTATCGGTCTGGCCGGACGGGGAGAGGCCTCCAGGGAACATATCCTTGCCACGGCAGATATGATCAACAAAATGAAGCCCCGTCACGTCTCGGCAATGACGCTCCAGCTGGTGCCCGGCACTCCGATGTATGACGATTGGAAGGCAGGCAGATTTGAACCGCTCGCTCCGGTGGAAATGCTGGAGGAGACCAAACTGCTGCTGGAGAATATCCACTATGGCCCGATCCACTTCACCTCAGACCATGCCTCCAATTACCTGCCCTTGAAAGGTACGATTCCCGATGACACCGCCCAGATGGTGGCGGCGATCGACAGTGCGCTGGCAGGCGACACTCCCATGCGTCCCGAATGGATGCGCGGGCTGTAAAATTAAATTTGACCAGACAAAGCGTCGGTTCCAGATGGAGCCGGCGCTTTTTATATTCTTGCAGCCGCCCCAAGCCGACTGCATTTTTGCACCCATCGGCCTATACTGGGACAACAGTCCGGGGGAGGTGGGTGCATGGTGGTCTATGGAGATGTGCTCTTTGCGCTGAATCTGCTGCTGGACTACGCTGTTCTGCTGGCTTCGGCAAAGATCGCGGCCTGTCCCTTCGTCCGTCTGCGCCTGCTGGGCGGGGCCGTATTTGGAGCAGTCTACGCGGTTGCGGTGTTTGTGCCGGGATTGCAGTTCCTTTCTGCTTTGCCGCTGAAGCTCTGCGCCGGGGCGGCTATGGCGCTCATTGCTTTCGGGGGCCAGCACCGTTTTTTCAACCTGCTGCTGGTGCTCTTTGGCGTGACGATGGCCATGGGCGGCGGAGTGCTCGCACTGACTGCACTGGGCAGTGCCGCCTTCCCTCGGGGCGTAGCAGTGACTGGGACTGATCTGCTGGCGGTGGTGGCGGCCGGTTCGGCTGGGGGTGCTCTGCTTACCCTGGGGTTCCGCCGCCGGGCGGCCCGTGCGCCCAGTTCCTTCGTAGAAGTCAGTATGGGCCTTGGTGACCGGGAGATTCGGTTCCGGGCGCTGGTGGATACAGGGAATACCCTGACTGACCGGAGCCAGCGCCGAGTCATCGTGGTGGACTGGCAGAGGCTGAATGAACTTCTGCCGGAACAGGCGAGGCTGAGACAAGCGGATGCCGCCGCCCCGGGGAATGGCTTCGAAATGCTGGCCAGGGCGCTGGGACCGGGCCGAGTGCAGCTGATCTCCTTCCAGACCGTGGGGCAGCCCGGCGGCCTTCTGCTGGGCCTAAAACCGGACTGGGTGCAGATCGGCAGAAACGGAAAACGCCGCACCGATGTGCTGGCGGCGTTTTCACCAAACCCGGTGTCGGACGGCGGTGCATATCAGGGCCTGACAGGGCCGGAAGAGATGGGAGGAATTTGATGAATCGAATTGCAGACGGAGCGCGGCGGCTGCTGGAGTATCTGGGGCTTGTGACGCCGCCCAATATCATGTACATCGGCGGCTCGGATATTCTGCCCGCCCCGCTGGAGCGGGAACTGGAGCGTGACGCATTGGAACGCATGGCGGCGGGGGACGAGTCCGCCCGGGCGGAGCTCATTGAACACAATCTGCGGCTGGTGGTCTATATCGCCCGGCGCTTTGAAAATACCGGGATCAATATCGAGGACCTGATCTCCATCGGTACCATCGGGCTTATCAAGGCCATCAATACGTTCCGATTGGATAAGAACATCAAGCTGGCTACTTACGCCTCTCGCTGCATTGAAAATGAGATCTTGATGCACCTGCGTAAATGCGCAAGAGAAAAGACGGAGGTTTCCCTGGATGAGCCATTGAACACCGACTGGGACGGAAATGAGCTGCTGCTGTCCGATGTGCTGGGCACAGACAGCGATGTGGTGATGCAGCCTATTGAGCGGGATGTGGAGTGCCAGCTCCTGCTGGATGCGCTCCAGAAGCTGAATGAGCGGGAAAAGCTCATCATCTCCATGCGCTATGGTCTGGGCTGCCGCAGGGAGTATACCCAGAAGGAGGTGGCGGACCGGCTGGGCATCTCACAATCCTATATTTCCCGGCTGGAAAAACGCATTATGGGACGGCTGAAAAAGGAATTGGTCAGCCTGATCTGAACGAATGCCGCATGAACGGACCTCTCCGCGGAGATACTAGACAGGTATCTTTACGGGGAGGCATTTTTGTATGCAGGGTAAGGTGGAGATCAGCGGTGTCAGCACTTCGTCCCTCAAAGTGCTGAAAAATGCGGAGATGACGCAGCTGCTGCGTCAGGTCAAGCGGGGAGATCAGCAGGCACGGCAGAAAATGATCGAGGGGAATCTGCGCCTGGTGCTGTCTGTAATCCAGCGCTTCGCGGGCCGGGGCGAGAATATGGACGATCTGTTTCAGATCGGCTGCATTGGACTTATGAAGGCCATCGACAATTTTGATGTGGATCTGTATGATGTACGTTTTTCCACTTATGGCGTCCCGATGATCGCCGGAGAGGTGCGCCGCTTTCTGCGGGATTCCTCTGCAGTGCGGGTGAGCCGTTCCATGCGTGACACAGCCTACCGGGTGCTGAAGGTGCGGGAGGAGTTCATGCGCACGCAGATGCGGGAACCCACCGTGGAGGAGATCGCCAAAGCCCTGGAATTGAAACGGGAAGATGTGGTGTTTGCCATGGATGCCATCTCAGATCCGGTCTCCCTCTATGATCCGATCTATTCCAGCACAGACGAGACGGTCTGCGTCATGGATCAGGTGCGGGATGAGCGCAATACGGATGAGCACTGGCTGGAGCACATTGCCCTGCACGATGCCATCGACCACCTGACGGAGCGGGAGAAAGCGATCCTGAAGCTGCGCTATTTTCAGGGCAAGACCCAGATGGAGGTATCCGGCGAGATCGGCATCAGTCAGGCACAGGTGTCCCGGCTGGAGAAGAATGCCCTGCGGCACATCCGCGAGAATCTCTGACGCATAGGACATCCCCGGCACCGCATAGTGTAGCCCCAGGAGGGGAGGGGTGGCTGTGCAGTGCTCACTGCGGGAGATGCGGTATAAGGAGGTCATCAGCGTGACCGATGGGAGCCGCTATGGCTATGTGGGGGACGTGGATATTGATCTGGACAGCGGCCGGGTGCGCGCACTCATCATTCCAGGCCAGCCCCGGTTTTTTGGCCTGTTCGGACGACGGGAGGACACCGAGGTGCTCTGGGAGGAGGTGCGCCGTTTTGGCGAGGATATTATTCTGGTGGAGGGTACGGCCATACGCCGCCTGCCGGAAAAGGCAAAGGTGCGCCGCGGCTTCTTCGGCGGCTGACTGAAATGAAAAAGTTTTCTGCAAAATAAAAAAACTGTTGCAAATCGACCCGGACTATGGTAATATATTCAAGGATTACGCACACAAGGGGGATTTTGCGCCCTGTGACGGCGGGCAGAAGCCGGCCGGATTGGCGCTAAGACATGAACCCTGTGGAGGTAACAACTAAAAAGGAGGAATTTTTCCATGGCAGTCGTTTCTATGAAGCAGCTTCTGGAGGCCGGTGTTCACTTCGGTCACCAGACCCGTCGCTGGAACCCCAAAATGCAGACCTACATTTATACCGAGCGCAACGGTATCTATATCATCGATCTGCAGAAGACCGTGAAGAAGCTGGAGGAGGCCTACAACTTCGTTAAGGATGTGGCCGCCAACGGTCAGAGTGTGCTGTTCGTCGGCACCAAGAAGCAGGCTCAGGAGGCTATCCGTGAGGAGGCTTCCCGCGTCAATATGTACTACGTCAACTCCCGTTGGCTGGGCGGTATGCTCACCAACTTCAAGACCATGCGCACCCGTGTGGACCGCATGAACCAGCTGAAGAAGATGCAGGAAGACGGCACCTTCGATATGCTGCCCAAGAAGGAAGTTGTCAAGCTGCACCACGAGATGGAGAAGCTCGACAAGTATCTGGGCGGCGTCAAGGAGATGCGCCGCCTGCCCGGCGCCCTGTTCGTTGTGGATCCCCGCAAGGAGCACAATGCTGTCGCCGAGGCCCGCAAGCTGGGCATCCCCGTCGTCGCTATCGTCGATACCAACTGCGATCCCGACGAGGTCGATTATGTCATCCCTGGCAACGATGACGCTATCCGCGCCATCCGCCTGATCTCCTCTGTCATGGCCAACGCCATCACCGAGGGCAAGCAGGGCGAGGAGACCGC
>CALEQS010000061.1 GCA_937907975.1 uncultured Clostridia bacterium
TTATCTGGCGGTGGGCGAGGAGATGCTGGATGCCCTGAAATGCGCCGCCAAGCGGGGTGTGGATGTCCGGCTCATCCTGCCCGGCATCCCGGATAAGAAGCTGGTGTTCCGACTCAGCCGTTCCTATTATGTGCCCCTGTTCAAGGCGGGTGTCCGCATTTACGAGTATACTCCCGGCTTCCTTCATGCCAAGTGCTATGTCAGTGATGACCGTGTGGCTGTGGTGGGCAGCATCAATATGGATTACCGGAGCCTGTTCCTCCACTTCGAGTGCGGGGCCCTGCTCTTCCACAACAGTCAGATCGCCGCCCTGCGGAATGATGTGGAGCGCACCCTGCCGCAGTGTAAGGAGATCGTGCTCTCTGACTGTCGTACCAGCCTGCCCGGCACAGTGCTGGACAGTGTGCTGAGACTTCTCAGTCCACTGATGTGAAGAAAGAATAAACCGCCTTTTTTCAGGATATCCTATTTCCAAAGGCCCAAAGGGCCATGGAAAGGGAGCGTATCTATGAACAAAAACCATCGGGCTCTTTGGAGCTGTGCGCTGGCGGCGGTATTTTTGCTGGCCGCCTGCGGCAAAACGAATGCCGGTTCGGGCAGTTCCGGCAGTATGAGCGGAAGCGGCAGCATGTCCTCCTCGCAGACCCAGACGGCGGCATGGAAAACCGGCCTGGGCGTGGTGACGGAAGCTACCGATCAGGATCGGGCAGGCAAGATCGAGCTGGTGGCCGCCGCCGTCCTGCTGGATGGGGAGGGCAAGCTGGAAAGTGTCCGCCTGGACGAGCTGGAAGTGTCCGTCTCGGCGGACGGCACCGGCCATGTGACCCTGCCCACCGACTGGCGCACCAAGCGGCAGAAGGGAGACAATTACCCGCTGGCGGCAGTGTCCTCGCTGAAAAAGGGCTGGGATGAACAGGCGGATGCCTTTGCTGACTACCTGACCGGGATGACCCCGGAACAGGTGTCCATGCTCAAGGTGGATGAGGAGGGTAAGGCCACGGATGCCGACCTGCTGAGCGGGTGCACCATCGCCGTGGACCGCTACCGTGATGCCGTGACCCGGGCCTGTGCCAACGCCAAGGCACTGGGGGCCGCCAAGGGGGACAGGGCCGCTCTGGGCATGGAAGCGGTAAATGGTTCCTCGGATGTGACCGCTACCGACGATAAGGACGTGAACGCGCAGGCCGATGTGAGCATCGTGGCCCTGACCACCGATGCGGATGGCCGTGTGACCAGTGCTGTGGCCGACATGGCCGAGCCTGCCCTGACCGTTGCAGCCGACGGCAGTGTGGCCGCCCCCGACCTTGTCAAGACCAAGCTTGAGCTGGGGGATGACTACGGGCTGCGTGGCGCGTCGGCGCTGGGCAAGGAGTGGTATGAGCACAGCGAGGGCTTCTGCGATGCGATCAAGGGGAAGACCCGCGCCGAGATCGCCGGGCTTTCCGGCGATGCCGCCGACTTGAAGGCTCTGTGCACCATTGATATCACCGACCTGCAGAAGGCGACGCTGGATGCACTCGGCTAAGGGGACGAACCTCTCAGTCACGCTGCCGCCAAGGGCTTCCCTGATAGGAGAGCCTTTGGCATACCGTTAAGCTTTTAAGTGTATCAACATTTCGCTGCGTCTGGCACTGCCGGCGCAGCGTTTTTATTTTGTCAAAACGCTCACTTTGCCATGGTAAAGCAATAAAGATTTGAGCAAACTGCGAAAAATCCCGTTTTGCTCTTGCAAACCGGCGGCAAACGCGCTATTCTATATGCACAGTTTAGCAATTTAGCATGGTAAAGTAATGAAACAAAGATGCTTGCCAATGAGGGAGGAACTTTTCTATGAAACGTCTGGTCTCTGCTTTTCTGGCCGGTGCAATGGCACTGAGCCTTGCCGCCTGCGGCGGTGCCGCTTCCACTTCCACTGCAGCTTCGGCTTCTGCATCCGGCAGTGCTGCCGCGTCTCAGACCGCTGAGAGCGATCTGGATTACATCAAGGGCAACGGTAAGATGGTCATTGGCTACACTGTTTACGAGCCCATGAACTACACCGATGCCGACGGCAACTTCACCGGCTTTGACACCGAGCTTGCCACTGCCGTCTGCGAGAAGCTGGGCGTGGAGCCGGAATTTGTCGAGATCAACTGGGATACCAAAGTCGTGGAGCTGGATGCCAAGAGCATTGACTGCATCTGGAACGGTCTGACCCTGACCGATGACATCAAGGAGAACACCGCCACCACCAAGCCTTACGCCAAGAACGCGCAGGTCGTTGTGGTGAAGGAGGGAACCGATTACACTTCCACCGCCGATTTGGTGGGCAAGACTGTTGTCGCCGAGGCTGGTTCCGCCGGTGAGGCCGCCATTGAGGGCGATGAGAATCTCTCCCAGGCCGATTACATCTCCAAGAGCGTTCAGACCGACTGCCTGATGGAGGTTGCCGCCGGCACCGCTGATGCCGCTGTTCTCGACCTGACCCTGGCAAACGCCATGATCGGCGAAGGCACTGATTACGCCGATCTGAAGATCGTGGACGAGCTGAACGCCGAGGAATACGGTGTGGCCTTCCGTAAGGGCAGCGATGCCGCCGCCGCTGTGGACGAAGCCTTTGACGAGCTGAAGGCTGACGGCACCATGCAGGCTTTGGCCGATAAATACGATCTGGCTCTGGCTGACTGATCTCTGATTCCGCGTAACAGCTGACCGCTCCGTCTGGGGCGGCCAGCTGCTGTTATGATAATTTTGGATTGATGGGTGTGTTTTTGTGTCTGTGATTCTTGAGCGCCTGTCCGGCGCGTTCCTGCTCAACTGCGAGCTGTTTGCCTTGACGCTGGTGTTTGCGCTTCCGCTGGGGCTGGTGGTGTCCTTTGGCTCCATGAGCCGCTGCAAGCCGCTGGCCGGGGTGGTCAAGACCTTCGTCTGGATCATCCGCGGCACCCCGCTGATGCTGCAGATCATCGTGATCTACCTGGGCCCCGGCCTGCTGGGAATGACCAATCCCTGGCCCTCCGGTTCCGGCGGACGGATGGTGGCGGCAGTGGTGGCCTTTGCCATCAATTATGCCTGCTATTTCTCCGAGATCTACCGCGGCGGTATCGAGGCGGTGCCCAAGGGCCAGACCGAGGCCGGGCAGGTGCTGGGCATGACCAAGAGCCAGATCTTCTTCAAGGTCACGCTGCTGCAGGTGGTCAAGCGCATCCTGCCCC
>CALEQS010000062.1 GCA_937907975.1 uncultured Clostridia bacterium
CATGACTGAGGGCGCGGCCAACTACACCGTGGATCGCCTGATGTATGGCACTGCCGACAACCTGAGCTCCTTCTCCGGCGGCGGCCACGATAAGAACGGCGATGATGACTATGCCTTCCTGACTGCCATCTATGTAAAGGATGGCGCCGTGGTGCCTCTGACCGCGACGCTTATCGGGTCTGAGAAGCCTGATCCTGAACCCGGGACCGATCCCGGTTCCAATCCCAATCCCAATCCCAATCCCAATCCCAATCCCGGTACCTCTGAGCCCACCCAGACCGTGAACGATACTAAGAAGGATCAGACCAAGACGGATGCCGGCAAAACTTCTACGACTGCCACCTCTACAAAAAAGTCTCCCAAGACCGGTGACTCCTCGATGCCGATCCTGGTTAGTAGTATCGGTTTGGCCGCGTTTGCCGCTCTGATCGTCCTGTTTATCGTGAAGAAGAGACAGGGGCATCAGAACAATTAACAAACATTTGTACCTTATCTGATACGAAGTACAGAATAAACACAGAAGACCCCGCGCGCCCAATGGACGCGCGGGGTCGTTTTATCATGCTTTTGAATCAAATGCAGGATTGATGAGATAGACGTTCTTCTGATTCAGACGGCTTTTGACCAGTTCAACGGCTTCGCCAAAGCGCTGGAAATGCACGATCTCCCGCTCCCGCAGGAAGCGGATCACATCGTTCACATCCGGGTCGTCAGACAGGCGCAGGATGTTGTCGTAAGTGATTCGCGCTTTTTGTTCTGCAGCGAGGTCCTCTGTCAGGTCGGCCAACGGATCGCCGGTGGACTGCATCCCAGCGGCGCTCCAGGGAAAGCCACTGGCGGCGGTGGGGTAGATGCCCGTCGTGTGATCCACAAAGTACGCCGCCAGCGGAGACTGCTCGATCTCCTCCGCCTTCAGCTTCCGCGTCAGCTGATGCACTACTGCGGCTACTATTTCAAGATGGCCGAGCTCTTCCGTTCCTATGTCAGTCAAAAGAGCGGAGACCTCCGGGTAGGGCATAGCGTATCTCTGGGAGAGATAGCGCATGGAAGCGCCCAATTCGCCGTCTGGGCCGCCATACTGGCTGATGATGACCGAGGCCAGCCGAGGGTTGGGGTTGGCGATTTTGACTGGGTATTGCAGGGTTTTCTGATAACTAAACATAACTTACCCCTCCTTCTGCGGATTCTGCCACGGCCATGGGGAACACACCCAGGTGTAGCTGCCGTCCAGTGCAGAGTCTGTCTGCTCCAGCGGGCCGATCTGCTCCAGAAACGTTTTGTGCCCCTGTTCCAGCAGGGCGGCGTAGCTCTGGTAAAGTGCAAAGGCTTCCGCGTCAGTGGGATGGGTGTCCAGATAGAGTCCCAGTTCCTGAATGATAAAGGCCAGCGCCTGAAGCTCGGTGCGGGGCGTGCGTGCGACCTCACGCCCGTTTTTCATAAGGTGGAAGGGCAGGTTCAGCCCGGGGAACAGCGTCCCTTCACTGAGTGCCTCCATGCGCTCATAGCGCTTCGGTTCAGTCTGCTGAAAGGGAACATAGGGAACTGCCAGCGGTGCGCAGCCGGGCATAGTGCCGCAGCTGTCCGGGCAGTTTTGTGTGCCGTTTGTTACTGCCATAGGGGGATTCCTCCTGTATGAAAGGGTGACGGGTTTGTTCCGTCTCCTTTTATTCTATGTATTTCGCGCCGCTGCGCCACAATTTCCACTTGATTTGGCCGTAGAAGCGCTTATAATAAGGTATACTGCTGTTTGCAAGTTGAAATCATCGGAGGCGTCAGATATGGAGCTGCACTTTGCCAAGCGGATGGAGTCCTTCCAGCCCGGCATTTTTAATGTGCTGAACGATAAGAAAAATGAATTGCTCAAGGCCGGACGGACGGTCTATAACCTGTCCGTTGGTACCCCGGATTTTCTGCCGGATGAGAATGTGACGCGGGCTATGCAGGAGGCCTGCAAGGATCCTGATAACTATAAGTATTCCCTCGGAAATCTGCCGGAGCTGGTAGAGGCCGTTCAGAACTGGTATCAGCGCCGTTACGGTGTGGCGCTGGATCCGGAGGAGATCATGTCTGTCAACGGCTCTCAGGAAGGCATTGCCCATGTGGCTCTGCCGCTGTGTGACCCGGGCGACGTGGTGCTCTGCCCGAATCCCGGTTATCCGATCTTTGAGATGGGGCCGTGGTTGTGCGGCGCTGAGATCGCCTACTATGACCTGCGTGAGGAGAATCACTATCTGCCTGATCTGGATGCGATCCCGGAGGATCTGGCCAAGCGGGCGAAGATGATGGTGGTATCCTATCCGCTGAACCCGGTCTGTGTGGCTGCACCCCGCAGCTTTTATGAGAAGCTGATCGCCTTTGCGAAGAAATACAATATTATGATCCTGCACGACAACGCCTACTCTGACATCATCTATGATGGCCGGGAGGGGATCAGCTTTTTGAGCATTCCCGGCGCGAATGAGGTAGGCGTGGAGTTCAATTCTCTCTCCAAGACCTACAACCTGACCGGTGCCCGCATCTCCTTTGTAGTGGGCAATCGGGAGATCATTCAGGCATTCAGCAAGGTGCGCTCTCAGATCGACTACGGCATTTTCCTGCCCATCCAGCGGGCGGCCATTGAGGCATTGAACGGCCCTCAGGATGGTGTAAAGTCCCGGCGGGAGGAGTACCAGCGCCGTCGGGACGCGCTGTGCGGCGGTTTCCGCAGCATTGGTTGGAACGTACCGGACAGCGAGGGCACCATGTTCGTCTGGGCCCCGATTCCGGAGCATTACTCTGATTCCGTCACGTTCTGCATGGATCTGATGGAGCGCAGCGGCCTAATCTGCACTCCTGGTTCCGCGTTTGGTTCTCTGGGGGAGGGCCACGTCCGCTTCGCACTGGTCCAGCCAGTGGAAAAGATCCGGGAAATCGTCGCGGCGGTGGATGCGTGCGGCATTCTGAAAAAATGAAATAAATCCTGCCAGAACGCCGAAGCATTTGCTCCGGCGTTCTTTTGTCCATATCGAAATGGAAGGGACATAAAGGGTGCTGAAGGGAAGCAGGCATGGAAAATAAACATAAAAATACGAATTTCAATGTAAAATCAGAGATTTGAAAGGGACTTTGACAAATAACTTTTCGACATGTTAATTTTTTAACAATTTTCTTGCATTTGATCCGTCGCTGTGATAAAATTTTTCTTGCATAACAGGGGACGTCAAATTTTTCACGTCCCCCTTGAAACGGGAGTGAGACTTTTGTTCAAAATCGTTCGTAAAGAAGTGCTGAACCCCAATGTCACTCTGCTGGAGATCGAAGCTCCGTTTGTGGCAAAAAAGGTGAAAGCCGGCCAGTTCATCATCCTGCGGATCGATGAGTATGGCGAGCGTCTGCCCCTGACCGTTGCCGGTTATGACCGGGAGAAGGGCACTGTCACCATCATTTTCCAGTTGGTCGGTCTGACCACCAAGGCACTTGCCACCCTCAACGAGGGCGATTACCTGAAGGACTTTGTCGGCCCGCTGGGCCGTCCCACCGATGTGGAGGGCAAGAAGCGCGTTGCCGTTGTCGGCGGCGGCGTGGGCTGTGCCATCGCTTATCCTGTGGCCAAGGCCATGCACGAGGCCGGTGCTGTAGTGGACGGCATCATGGGCTTCCGCAACAAGGATATTGTCATCCTTGAGAAGGAGTTCAATGAGGCCTGCGACAACTTCTACATGATGACCGATGACGGCAGCTATGGCGAGAAGGGCTTTGTCACCGTCAAGCTGCAGGAGCTGCTGGAGAGCGGCATCCAGTATGACGAAGTCATTGCCATCGGCCCTGTTCCCATGATGAAGTTCGTATGTAAGACCACCGAGCCCTTTGGCGTCAAGACCATCGTCAGCCTGAACCCCATCATGATCGACGGCACCGGTATGTGCGGCGGCTGCCGCGTCACCGTGGGCGGCGAGACCAAGTTTGCCTGCGTGGACGGCCCTGAGTTCGACGGCCATCAGGTGGACTTCACTGAGCTGATGAACCGCAATGCCACTTACCGGGATCAGGAAGCAGAAGCAATGTCTCATATGTGCCGCTTTGACAAGATGGCACAGGACCTGATCAAGTAAGGAGGATTGAGAATCATGGCTGAGATCAGAAAGCCCAACATGGATCCCAAGAAGGCTCCGATGCCTGCTCAGGACCCCAATGTCCGTAATAAGAACTTCCTGGAGGTCTGCACCGGCTACTCTCAGGAGACCGCAATGACCGAGGCGACCCGCTGCCTGCACTGCAAGAACCATCCCTGCGTAGCGGCCTGCCCTGTTAGTGTGCACATCCCCGACTTTATCGCCAAGGTCGCCGAGGGCGACTTCAAGGCTGCTTATGAGATCATCAACGGCACCAACGCTCTGCCCGCTATCAGCGGCCGTGTGTGTCCGCAGGAGAGCCAGTGCGAGAGCAAGTGCGTTCGCGGCATCAAGGGTGAGCCCGTCGGCATCGGCCGGCTGGAGCGCTTCGTGGCTGACTGGTACCGCGAAAACGTGGTGGAGAAGCCTGTGAAGCCCGAGTCCAATGGCAAGAAGGTCGCCGTGGTCGGCTCCGGCCCCTCCGGCCTGACCTGCGCCAGCGACCTGGCCAAGATGGGCTATCAGGTCACCATCTTCGAGGCCTTCCACACCGCCGGCGGCGTGCTGGTCTATGGCATCCCTGAGTTCCGTCTGCCCAAGGCCATCGTCCAGAGCGAAGTGGATAAGCTGAAGGCGCTGGGTGTTGAGATTATGACCGACATGGTCATCGGCAAGGTGCTCAGCATTGACGAGCTGTTTGAGATGGGCTATCAGGCCGTGTTTGTCGGCTCCGGTGCCGGTCTGCCCATGTTTATGAACATCCCCGGCGAGGGCTTTGCCGGCGTTTACTCCGCCAATGAGTACCTGACCCGTACCAACCTGATGAAGGCATACCTGCCTGAATACGACACTCCTATCGAGCACAGCCGCGCGGTCGCCGTTGTCGGCGGCGGCAATGTGGCTATGGACGCCTGCCGCTGTGCCAAGCGTCTGGGTGCAGAGCACGTCTACATCGTCTACCGCCGCTCCAAGGAAGAGATGCCTGCCCGCGTGGAAGAGGTCGAGCACGCCGAGGAGGAGGGTATCGACTTCCAGCTGCTGTGCAACCCCGTGCGCATCCTTGGCGACGACAAGGGCCGCGTGATCGGCATGGAGTGCGTCCGCATGGAGCTGGGTGAGCCCGATGCTTCCGGCCGCCGCCGTCCCGTGGAGATCCCCGGTTCCAACTTCGTGCTGGACGTGGATACCGTTATCATGAGCCTGGGCACCTCCCCCAACCCGCTGATCCGCTCCACCACTCCCGGTCTGGAGACCAACAAGAAGGGCTGCCTGATCGTGGGCGAGGACGACGTGTCCACCACCCGCGAGGGCGTGTTCGCCGGCGGTGACGCGGTCACCGGTGCCGCCACGGTCATTCTGGCCATGGGTGCTGGTAAGAAGGCTGCTGTCGCGATCGACAAGTACTTGACTGAAAAGCGGTAATTCTGTCAGAAACTTCCTTCTGGGGTCTCTTTAGTGGAGACCCCAGAAGTTTTTTAAGATTTTTTCAAATTACCCCTTGACGAATCAGAATAATCTGCTATAATGAATAGCGTTGCGTGACTGATTCGCCTTCTAGGCCGCGACGTAGTCGAGCACTACTACTCTGGATGCAGAAGTGGCTGAGTGGTCGAAGGCGCACGATTGGAAATCGTGTAGGCGTTGATAGCGTCTCGAGGGTTCAAATCCCTCCTTCTGCGCCAAGGACACCTGCGAAAGCAGGTGTCCTTTTTCTTTGCTTTCTGAAAATAGCCGGGGTTCAATTTAACCCCCAGCCATTTTCGTATGCTGTTTTAATTTCCTGTCTGATATTCACGGACTACGCGATAAGCGTATTCCAGCTCATCTTTTATGCCGATCATTTCTGCGCTGTTGTCGGCGTTGTACTCGCTGATCTCCACAAGAAGAAAACCATGTTCATCCGGGGCTTTGACCCAAGAGGTGATGCTGACCACCTGATAGTGCTCACCATCCTGCGTATAATCGAAGGAGACGGCAATATATTTGACCAGCGCATCGTTGATCGTAGTGGAACGAATACCGTCGTCGCTTACATCGCTGACTCCGTCCATCTCTTTGAACTGCCCGGCCAGCGACTGCGCATATGCAGTCATCTCCGCGGCAGTGCGATCTTCCAGCAGCCGATACTTGATCCGCTCCAGGTCGTTTTCGCTGTAGTAGTAGGTAAAACTGACGTTCTGGCTGTCCGCTTCTTCCGGGGACATATACTCCGGTGTGTCGATATTATAAACAGCGCTTCCGTCGGCGGCGCAGAGCAGGTAACTGCCATTTTGATCTGTCACGGCGGGGGCCGGCGCCACCGCTGGCTTTCTTTTCACTGCTTTTCGAAAATCTTCCGGCACGGCGGTGGACACCTCTGCACCGTAACCCTGATAGGTGATGGTATAGTTCAGTGCGGTTGGTTTATAAACAGTGCCATCCTCGGCTGTAAAGCTGACATCTAACTCCTCCAGATTCGTATAGCTGAGCCGGACACAGGCGGGCAGGGAAGTGGCGTTGTTGACGCAGAGCTGAATGTCGACCAGACACCCGTCCAGTGAGACGTCTCCGGTTTCTAAAGCACCGAAAATCAGCCTGGGTGCAGAATCGTCAGCGATCTCAGTCCCTGTAAAAACAGTGCATTCGCTTCCGTAGAACAGCTCTGTGACATCGGATGCGGTATAACTGTCCGGGTGGAGTGCCAGCGGGGCGAGCATCAGGCTGAGATAGGCGTTTTCTTCCTCACTGGTATAATATCTGTCATCCAGCCGGTAGTAAGCACCAAATGTACCGCCGTAGGACTCGGCCTCGCTCAGAACGGTTTCGCCGGAGCCAGAGCTGTGGGTCAGCGTGCCGGAAAGATGGCAGTCCCGGTTCCCCATATTCACGACCCCGTCCGCAGTCAGTGTTTCAGTAAGGGTAGATTCTGCACCGTCTGCATTGCTGTAGTCGAGTACAAGTTCAGACTCGATCGTGCAGGAGATGGAGCTTTGCTGCTGAAAGCGGGAGACCGCCTCGGCGGGGCCGACAGAAGATTTTGATGCGCAGGCACAGAGTGAGAGCAGCAGGCTGATGCTCAACGCGGCAGAAATAGCATGATCCATGGCGGAACCTCCCATTCTTAAACTTTATTTTCATTTTATCGTACTTTGCATGGGTAGACAAGGGATGACAAAGCAAAAAGAGTATGCTATTATTATAAATATTGCAATCGATCATTTACTTTCAAATTGGAAAGGAAGTATTTACATGGGAAGATATTTTGGCACGGACGGCTTCCGCGGCGAGGCAAATGTGACATTGACGGTCGAGCACGCTTTTAAGGTGGGACGTTTTCTTGGCTGGTATTACGGCAAAAAGCAGGGCAAGCGGGCCAAGGTCGTCATCGGCAAGGATACCCGGCGCTCCAGCTATATGCTGGAGGACGCCCTGAGCTGCGGCCTGACTGCCTCCGGTGCGGATGTCTATCTGCTCCATGTCACTACCACCCCCAGTGTGGCCTATGTGACCCGCACGGAGGATTTTGACTGCGGCGTAATGATCTCTGCCAGCCATAACCCTTACTATGATAATGGAATCAAGCTCATCAACAGCAAGGGCGAAAAAATGGATGAAGCCACCATTGCCGACGTAGAAGCCTATCTGGATGGCGAGGTGGGCGAGGTGCCCTACGCCACCCGGGAGGAGCTGGGGCAGACCACCGATTATTCCGCAGGCCGCAATCGCTATGTGGGCTATCTGATCTCTCTGGCTCCCCGCTCTTATCGCGGCGTGCGCGTCGGCCTGGACTGCGCCAACGGCAGCTCTTGGATGCTGGCCAAAAACGTCTTTAACGCGCTGGGTGCCAAGACTTATGTGATCCACGATGAGCCGGATGGACTGAATATCAATCAGGACTGCGGCTCCACTCATATCGAAGCGCTTCGTGAGTTCGTGCTGGCAAAGCACCTGGATATTGGCTTTGCCTTCGACGGCGACGCGGACCGCTGCATTGCTGTAGATGAGAAGGGCAATGTGGTCGACGGTGACCTTATCATGTACATCTGTGCATGCTATATGAAGGACCGCGGCCAGCTGCTGGGCAATACGGTCGTGACCACGGTCATGTCCAACTTTGGACTTTACAAGGCTTTTGACGCCGCTGGGATCGACTATGAAAAGACTGCAGTGGGCGACAAGTATGTCTATGAGAACATGGTGAAGAACCACTTCCGCATTGGCGGTGAGCAGTCTGGTCACATTATTTTCAGTCAGTATGCCACCACCGGCGACGGCATCCTGACTGCCATCAAGGTGATGGAGGTGCTGATGGAGAAGAAGATGCCGCTCAGCGAGCTTGCGGCTCCGGTGCGCATCTATCCTCAGGTGCTGAAGAATATCAAAGTGCGCAGCAAGCCAGAGGCCCAGAATGACCCGGATGTGCAGGCCGCTGTGGCCGCTGTGGCAGAGAAACTGGGCGACACCGGACGCATTCTGGTGCGCGAGAGCGGCACCGAGCCGGTGATCCGCGTCATGGTAGAGGCCGACACTGAGGAGCTCTGCAATGAGTATGTGGACTCCGTCCTCGAGGTGATCCGTTCTAAGGGTCATGCAGTTTGATATTTATGTTTCGATCAAAAGCGGGATGCTGAACAGCATCCCGCTTTTGCCGCTTTTAGATCAAAGATTCATCGCATTGGTCAGATCATCCACGCATCCGGCCACCAGCTTCATGGCGTGCTGGACCTTTTTCTTCATGGGGTGGCGCTTTTTCGGCGTGCAGGCCACGCCGATGGCGGTGCCTACGGCGATACCGATGCTCATGCCCCGCATAAATTGAGCCGTATTCATTGCAGTTCCTCCTTTATCTGAATCTGGATCTAGCTTGCCCCGTTTTGTCGGAAAACATCGGTGTGAAATCGCTTTTTAATTGCTATTGCCACTTCTTTGCTTTATAATATAAATGTATTATTCTGT
>CALEQS010000063.1 GCA_937907975.1 uncultured Clostridia bacterium
GTCACATCGTTGGTGATCTGAAAGGTCTCGCTCATCTCTACAAAAGCCTTCATGTAGCTCTCCGCCAGAGGACGGTTGAGCTGGATCGCCACGGCATCAGCCTGCGTGCTGTCCACGGTGACGAACACATCTACCTTTCCGCGGGAGGTTGCCTCCTTGATGCGGCTTTTGATCCCCTCCTCCGCAAAAGCGCAGGAGCGTGGCAGGCGGACAGAACAGTCCAGATAGCGGTTATTGACGCTTCTGAGCTCGATCACGATGGAGCGGCCATTCAGCACGGCCTCACCCCGGCCATAACCGGTCATGCTTTTAATCATAGTGAATACACCTCTATATCAAAGTGTAATTTTTGACTATTTATTATACCAAATTCTCCGCAGTCTGTCAAAGTCAATGTCCGCCGTTTTTTTGCCGAAACAGAGGGATCAAGCGTGCCTGAAGCATTGCCATAACTCTGGAAAAGGCATAGTCGTAAATCAGAAATATGATCCCGGCCAGTACAAAGAACACCGGCACAAACGGAATCGGTACGCTCCATGCACTTACAGCGGATGCAAAGAAGATCGGATAGGCCAGCAGATAGAGCAGAGCCAGCACCGCTTCGCAGAAAGCAAGTTTGAGCAGAATCTCCAGTGCGCGGTTTTTTAAACGCTCCAGCAGATTTTTCAGCAGCGGGTAGACGCCGAACAGGCAGAGAAACAGCACTGCCGCGTGCTTTCCGGGAACGAGCAAAAGCCCCAGTATCCCAGAGACAAGATAGCACAGCACACCGGACAGATAACCGGATGCTGAGACAGCCACAGCGACGGCCAGTCCCGCAACAGCGGTAAGCCCCGTCCAGCCGCTCGGTGCCACCCCCGCCGCAAACAGCAGCACTAAGCAAACCGCGCTCAGCAATCCAGTCAGTGCGAGCATCCGGGTAGAAATTTTCTGACGGCGGCCAGACATCAGCAGCGGCCTCCCCCGCCGCACAGGCAGTTCAGACACATCAGAGTCGTGCAGCAGTCCATGGCGTCAGCGCCAGTGCCGTATCCATCGGAGCGATAGGCCTGTCCTCCCTGCTGCATCATGTTGTATGCCTGACGGTATTCCACATTGCCGGGATCCATGCTGACCGCCCGCTGGTAGTTGGCCATCGCCTCATCCAGCCAGCCCTTGCGATAGGCCACACTGCCCTGGAGGAAATACCACTCGGCATCCTGCTGTCTGGCCTGGGTCAGCAGATTTTCAGCCTGGTAGATGTCACCTGCATTGATTGCACTGCGCACCTGCGCATAGATCGGATCAGAGGTACCGCGCTGCTGCTGATAGCCGTTATAACTGCTGCTGCCGCCGGCAGAGCGGTTCTGATACCCTGCATTAGAGGATGAGGAAGTACCGTACTGATAGCTACTTCCGCCGCCGGCACGCATCTTGGTGATGGCCTCATAGGCCTCATTGATCTCTTTCATTTTCTCCTCAGCCAAATCAGCGAGGGGGTTGTCCTGATAGTTGTCGGGATGATACTTGCGTGCAAGTGCCCGATAGGCCTGCTTCACTTCATCATCCGTCGCCTGAGGGGTAATGCCAAGTACGCTGTAAGGATCATTCATCTTTGGTTTAACTCCTGTTTCTTTTGTCTGCGCCGCGTTTTCCATTCGCCGGAAAACACCAGCTGTCTTACACTTTGCAGTCCGGCGCAGAGAATATTCTCCAGCACTGGTGCATAATATCCAAACTCACCCAGATGAAAGGCGGAGATCGCCAGATTTTCCGAGTGACATATGGTTCGTTCCATCTGTTCCTTAGCTGCCACTCGATCCTGCTCTGGTGTTTCGCGCAGAGAAAACCGTGCGGCGATCGGGTTATACTGCCCATCCTTTAAATCGTCCTCCAGATCATCCCATGCATCGATCAAATAGATCCAGCGTCCCAGATGGTAGAGGATCTGTTCGGTCGTCCGGCGGGGAGGCTCGTCCCAATCCTGCGGCACCATAGCCGTCATGATATGGGCAAACTGGTCCGCTGTCCGGTCAATAGAAGGACAGTTTTCCTGCTCCAGGACGCGGAGTGCCGCAAGGCGTTCGCCGATTTCCCGATGCAGTTCCGGGCACCGTTTTTTTCCGCGGCGGAATACGATGTGGAAAAGACCCAGCATCCCTGCGGCGGCCAGTTTTTTCAGTCCTCGTTCATCAGCCAGCTGATCCCTCAGCTTCCAATAGACCAACAGGACAGATCCGTCAGCCGCCGCATCAAGTGATGCATCTGCTTCTCCCGCCATTCTGCCCTTGATTGGGGCGGAAAGGCACCGACGGCACTTCACGCAGGGTTGCTGCGGCGAACGCCGCAGCAGCAGCGCCAGAAACGTGAAATCGTAATTGAGCAGGAACTGCGCTAAAAAGCCATAGCGGCGTCTCATGGTGTGGCACAGGCCGCAGTAGGCCGCCCGATAGTCTGCCCATTCCGGCTCCGTCAACTTGGAGCGAACAGGAAGCACATAGCCGAACATAGGCTCAGGACCCGCCGATGCTGACCACGACCTGGTAATCGCCTACAGCACCCACATCGGCAAAGCCTCTCACGCCCACTTTGGCGGGCATCGTACGGCTGCCCTGAGTCGTGTCGTTCAATTCTGCCAGATTTACGATCACATATACATCTCCGTCCTGCACCAGATCCATTGTGGCTGCTGCACCGCGGATGCGGACATCCAGCGACTGCGTGATCAGGCTGACATCAGCCCCGCTCGGTACATTGATGAGCTCAATATCCGAAGTAGTCACCATGCGGGTCGTCAGGCCGGACATAGACACCGTTACCTTCGCCGTGCTGCTGCCGCTGATAACGGAAACGCCCTCCGGCAGCGGAATATCCATGGTCAGGACCTCCGAGGTAACGATCTTGGACAGGTCGATCGTACCCAGATCAATAGAGTCGATCTGCTTGAGCTGGTCAGGTGTGCCGGAGATCGTCACCTTTTCCGGTTCGATCATGGTGGTTGCATTCTCCTCAGTTGCACCGCCGCCGCTGGAGTAATCCACGGTCAGCGGAACTTCCTTCACAATCTGAACCGGGAAGATCGTGTAGACCGTGCTGATATCGCAGTTCAAGCCGGTCTTGTCTACTTCATTACCCTCGGCGTCCACCAGTTTAATGGGTAGATCCCCCGACCAAGTGGCACTCAGATTCTCTGCATCCAGGACAACCAACGCATGGTCGATCTTATTGACCTGTGTGCTTTCTCCGCTGACCTTGACCGTCTTCTGTTCAAACTCAAAATCAGTGTCACTGACC
>CALEQS010000064.1 GCA_937907975.1 uncultured Clostridia bacterium
GGACTGCTGCTGCTTTTTATTGAAGTACTGGATCTCATCCAGATAGAGCAAAACGCCGTTGGGGGCCATCAGTGTGTCCACATCGGAGATCACCTCCCGGATGTCAGCGATACCCGCCGTTGTGGCATTCAGCCGGTGCAGGGTGCGGTGGGTGCGCTGGGCAATGATATTGGCCACCGTAGTTTTGCCTGTACCGGAAGGCCCATAAAAGACCATGTTTGGAATATTTCCGCTCTCTATGATGCGGCGGAGCATACCGTGCTCGCCGAGAATATGCGTTTGCCCCACGACCTCATCCAACGTCTGGGGCCGGATGTCATCTGCCAGAGGACGATATTCCATCTCGCTCACCGCCTGTAATCAAAAATAGGACTGCCGCAAATGCGGCAGTCCTATTTTAGCATACTTTGTTTCAGCGATAAAGGGGATACTTTTCCGTCAGCGCCACGACCTGTGCGCGGATCTCGTCCGCCCTGGTGTCGTAGTGCTGGGCAGTTTCGCAGATCAGATGGCCCACCAGACGGAAGTCCTCCTCATTCAGGCCGCGGCTGGTCGCCGCCGGGGTGCCGAGACGCAGGCCGCTGGTGACAAAGGGCTTCTCCGGGTCATTGGGAATGGTGTTCTTATTGGCGGTGATAAACACATCGTCCAGGCGCTTCTCCATCTCCTTGCCCGTCAGGTGCGCCGGACGCAAATCCACCAGCATCAGGTGGTTATCGGTGCCGCCGCTGACCAGATCCAGGCCGCCCTCCAGGATCGCGCCGGCCATGGCCTGTGCATTGTCCAGAATGTGCTGCTGATAGGTCTTGAATTCCGGACGGAGCGCCTCACCCAGTGCCACCGCCTTGGCGGCGATGATGTGCATCAGAGGGCCGCCCTGAGAGCCGGGGAAAACGGCGGAATTGATCTTCTTGGCAATGGCCTCGTCATTGCAGAGGATCATACCGCCGCGGGGGCCGCGCAGAGTCTTATGCGTGGTGGTGGTCACCACATCCGCATAGGGCACGGGAGAGGGGTGCAGACCGGCGGCGACCAGGCCGGCGATGTGCGCCATGTCCACCATCAGGTAAGCGCCCACCTCATGGGCAATGTCCGCAAAGGCCTTGAAGTCGATGATGCGGGGATAGGCGGAGGCGCCGGCAATGATCATCTTGGGTTTGTGCTTGTGGGCCAGTTCCCGCACCTGATCGTAGTCGATGCGGTGGGTCACCGGATCGACGCCGTAGGCGACCATATGATAGTGCTTACCAGAGAAGTTGACGGGAGAGCCATGGGTCAGATGGCCGCCCTGATCCAGATTCATGCCCATGACGGTGTCGCCCAGCTCACACAGCGCCTGATAGACCGCGTAGTTGGCCTGCGCACCGGAATGAGGCTGGACGTTGGCAAATTTTGCGCCAAACAGCTCTTTGGCACGATCCCGGGCGATCTCCTCCACGATGTCCACATACTCACAGCCGCCATAGTAACGCTTTCCGGGATAACCCTCCGCATACTTATTGGTCAGCACGCTTCCAGCCGCCACCAGCACTGCGGGGCTGACAATGTTTTCAGAGGCGATCAGCTCAATATTCCGATTCTGACGCTCATATTCTTTGCGGACTGCCGCACCGACTTCAGGATCGGCAGCGGAAAGAAAGTCCATCATTTCCTGCACCATAGCAAACACACTCCATTCGGGGGTAAAATTGATAAAGGAATATCATCCCTATATGGCCGTAATTATATCAAACCAGTTCGGTGCATACAACTATTTTCTTGAATTTTGGATGCATCCCTGTCGATTCTATGGTATGATGAGAGCAATCTTATCGGTGAGGTCTATGTTATGAAACGAAAAGAAGATGTGCTCTCCATTGTCAACGCGTTGAAACAGCTCTACCCCGATGCACTGTGCTCTCTGCAATATGACAAAGACTATGAACTGCTGTTCGCCGTACGCCTGTCCGCCCAGTGCACCGACGAGCGGGTCAACAAGGTGACTCCCGCGCTGTTTGAGCGCTTTCCCACGCTGGAAGCCTTCGCCGAGGCCGATCCGGCTGAAGTGGCCAAATACATTCACTCCTGCGGCTTCTTCAACGGCAAGAGCCGGGACCTGGTGGGCTGCGCTCAGATGCTGCTCCGGGACTATGGCGGCAAGGTGCCCTCCAAAATGGAAGACCTGCTCAAACTGCCCGGCGTGGGCCGCAAAACTGCCAACCTGATCCAGGGCGATATTTTCCATACTCCGGGTGTAGTCGTAGCCGACACCCACTGCATCCGCATTGCCGGACGGCTGGGGCTTACGGACGGGACGAAGGACCCGGCCAAGGTGGAGCAGCAATTACGCAAAGTCCTGCCCCCAGAGGAGTCCAACAATTTCTGCCACCGCATGGTACTCCATGGACGGGCGGTCTGTACGGCGCGGGTCGCAAAATGCGAGATCTGTCCGTTGACAGAATGGTGTTCACATTACCAGAGTTTCTCAAATTGAATTGAAAAGTAATTTTACTTCACATATGTGTAGACTGTAAAGTTTTGTCCTTTATCAAGCATCTATTACATCCGTTTGTGTGAAGGTATTTGCTTGCCTCTATTTTGTAGCGTAATGTACTTTCACTTTTCACTTCATTTCGTTTATTTTTATTCAGATTTTCTCTCTTTATCAGCTTTCTGTGCTTCTCGCTCTGCTCTGGAGCAAGCACAGCCACAGTAATCCTGCCTGTAGAGGTGGTACTCCGCAGACAACTGGATGGAGCGTTTGTAGCCCTCCCGCTTTTTGAAATCTGAGGTCAGGTACTTTGTCTGATAGAGCGGTGCAAGCTCCTCTCCGATCTCATTCAGCGCCTTTGCATTCTTCAGCGGACTGATTGACAATGTCGTGGTAAAGTATTCACATCCGAGCTTTTGTGCGATTCGCCCCGCCTCTTCCAGCCGCAGGCGGTAGCAGACCATGCACCGTTTTCCGCCCTCCGGCTCCTGTTCCAAGCCCTTGACCGCCTGGTGGAATCGCTCTGGATCATAGCGTCCCTCCACCACCCTGATGCCCGCATCTGGCAGCATTTCGCTGACCAGCCGCTTCACCTCGGACACGCGATAGTGATACTCGCTCTCCGGCTCAATGTTCGGATTATAATAAAACAGGGTGATGTCAAAATAGTGGGACAGATATTCCAACACATAACTGCTGCAAGGCGCACAGCAGGCATGCAGCAGCAGGGTCGGACGACGTCCGTTCAGTCCGGCGATCACTTTATCCAATTCCTTTTGATAATTACGGTTTGCATTCATTAGGTTCACCTATTTCAATGTGATTCAGCGCATAGCGCCCTCATACATTATATTATTATGGAGGACAACACTATGGATTATGAAAAACTCAAATCCACCCTGGCCCAGCACAAACCCGGGCCAATGGACGGCCGCCCTCCTTGTGCGGTGCTTGTCCCGCTGGTGCGGCACAATGGCGAGGACTGCCTGCTCTTTGAACTGCGAGCAGCCAGCCTGCGCTGGCAGCCCGGCGAGGTCTGCTTTCCTGGCGGACGTATGGAGCCGGAAGAGACTGCACTGGAGTGTGCTCTACGGGAAACCCGGGAGGAACTTGGACTCAGCGCAGACCACATGGATCTCATCGGCCCTATGGACTACACCATGCATGCTTCCGGCTTTCCGGTGTTCCCCTATCTCGCCCGGCTTCACCCGGGCTGGGAGGACATACTGCAGTTGAATACGGACGAGGTAGAGGAGGTCTTTACGATTCCCCTCTCCTATCTGCGCTATAACCGCCCAAAAACAGTTCGGGTCGAGCGGAGCTATCACACCATCGACGGCCTGCCTGAGGAGGATCGGGCGCTGATCGAATGCCCGCCGCGGCTGGAGGCCTCCCCTGTACTGTTCTGGGACTACGAGGGGAAACTGCTCTGGGGTATGACTGCCCGGATCACCGAGTGGCTGATTCGCTGGCTGGAGCAGCAGAGATGAGGTTCCCCTACAAACTCATCCGCTCCCACCGCCGCACGATCTCCATCCAGATTACCCGCGACGCCGCTGTGGTCGTCCGCGCTCCGCTGCGGGTGTCCGTGCGGGACGTAGAATACTTTCTTAACGAAAAAGAACACTGGATTCAGGTTCATCTGGAACGCCAACAGGCGCGGCTGGCAGCGCATCCGGAGCCGGACGAGGTGACCTGGCAGTGCTGGAAAACGGAGGCCAAGGAGTACATCCCGCCCCGGGCCTCTTATTATGCCCAGCGCATGGGGGTCTCCCCCACCGCCATCCGCTTTTCCCGGGCGAAGACCCGATTCGGCAGCTGCAGCGCCAAGGACAGCATCACCTTTTCCCTGCGGCTGATGGACTACCCCAAAGAGGCCGTCGATTATGTGATCGTCCACGAGCTGGCCCACATCAGGCATAAAAACCACGGCAGGGAATTCTACCGCTTTGTGGCCTCTGTTCTGCCGGACTACCGCCAGCGGGAGGCCCTGCTGAAGCAGTAATATGTGTTGTTATATATTTATTTATATATTTATAATGTATAGTTCAGCGCTGGCAGAAAGTCAGGTAGCCCTCCAGGATCAGCGTTGCCGCCACTGCATCCACGACCTTCTTGCGTTTTTTGCCGTGTCTGCCCGCTTCGCTCAGGATACGATGGGCATCCACCGTGGTGCGGCGCTCATCCCAGAGCGTTACCTTTAATCCGGTCTCTTTCCGCAGGCGCTCAGCCAGTGCCTCGCTCTTTTCCGCACGGACACCAAGGGTGCCGTTCATATTCTTCGGATAACCCAGCACCAGTTCCTCCACCTTATAGTCCGCAATATACTGTTTCAGCCGCTCAACGACCACATCCTCACTGCGGCTGTCGATGGTCTCTGCAGTTCCTGCGCCAAAGCCAAGCAGATCAGAAATAGCAACACCAGTATGGGCGTCTCCATAATCAATCGCCATAATTCGCATATCTAAAACTCTCCTTTTGAGCACATCTGTTTATCACGGTTCTATTCTAACATTTTTCTTTGAAATAGCAAGAAAAAATGCTTGACTTGACTCAGCTGTGGTGATAGAATTAAAGCTACCTGTGAGGCAGGGTGTATTCGTCATGCACTTTTCTAGGTGTGTGAGATCCCCTGGCGCGGCACTTCAGGTGCCAGAACAGGGAGGCAGTAAAGTCTGCCGAAACCTTTATTTATGCTCGGGCCGCAGAGAGATTCTGCCCTGACAGAATGGATTTCGGTAGGCGTTCACCTATTTCGGGTACAGCTGACGAGATCCTTTTTTTGTGCCCGATCGAATTATTTTAAGGAGGTGCCAGGATATGGCGAAAGCCGGCGCACGGGTGAAGATCACCCTCAGATGCTCTGAGTGCAAGCAGAGGAACTACAATACCATGAAGAACAAGAAGAATACCCCCGATCGTCTGAAGCTGAACAAGTATTGTCCGTTCTGCAGAAAGCACACCGTCCACGATGAAACCAAGTAAGCTCGCTGAACTTACCGACAGAAAGAAGGGTGTCTTTTATGGCAGACAAGGAAGTAAAGGCTGTTGATACAGCTGCCGCTAAGGATAAGCCCGCCAAGGAAAAGGCCAAGAAGCCCAACGCCTTTGTTCGCGGCTGGAAGCGCGTGACCCGCTACTTCCGGGAGATGAAAAGCGAACTGAAAAAGGTCGTCTGGCCCACCCGTCAACAGGTCGTTCGCAACACCGTCGTGGTCATTCTGGTCGTGCTGGTGGTCGGCGTGCTCATTTGGCTGTTTGACTGGCTGGCTGCGGCTGTGATCAAGGCATTGGTCAACCTTGCCCAGGGCTGAGAGGTTTATCATGGCTGAAGAAGCGAAATGGTACGTTCTGCATACGTACTCTGGCTATGAAAATACAGTAGCCACTACGATCATGAAGCATGTGGACAACCGTAACCTTCATGATCTGATCCATGAGGTCACGATCCCCATGGAAACCGTTACCGAGGTCACCGACAGCGGTACAAAGACGGTGGAGCGCAAGGTGTTCCCCGGCTATGTGCTCGTCAAGATGGTAATGACCGACGAGAGCTGGCACGTCGTGCGCAATGTGCGCGGTGTCACTGGTTTTGTCGGCGGCGGCGACAACAAGGGTATTC
>CALEQS010000065.1 GCA_937907975.1 uncultured Clostridia bacterium
CTGTATATCTCCTCTTGACCCCCCATTTTGTAACCGCCAAAATTCGCTAAAATCTGCCCCGCATACCCTATTTTGTGCCGATGTATCGAACAAATCCACCGGATACCCACATATAGTGGTTGACAGGCGCTGACATTTCTGTTACTATATTTGTAACAACTTGTAATAGTTGTTTTCGTTTTGTATTCACTTAACGCTGATTTGTAACAGAAAGGTGCGCGATCAAGATGCAGCAGAAACCGGAGTCCCTCTTCCGCCGGGTGAAGGGCCGCACGCTCGCACTGGTGAGCGCCGCCGTGATCGGCACTTTATCTCTGAGCGCGTTGGGCATCGGCACTGCAATGGCCGCCCCGGCCGGCGCGTCCCCCGTGTGGGTGCTCTCCATCAACGGCCAGAGCGTGGCCGCCTCCAAGGACGAGGACACCCTGACCCGGCTCTATGAGGATGCTGTGGACTCCTACCGCACCGACTCTGTCTCCACCCTGAAGGTACTCAGCGCCGTGCAGATCCGCTCCGAAAATTCCGCCCTTGTGAAGGACGCCGCCGACACGCCGCTGTCCTCCAAAGCCGCCGTGCTGAACAAGCTGGCGGTGCAGACCATCTCCACCGTCAACGAGATCACCGAGATCCCCTGCGGCTCCGTCACTGTGGAGGACGACAGCCTGTATACAGACGAGAGCTACACCGTCGAGGGACACGCCGGGGAGCAGACCACCACTTATGATGTCATCAGCGTCAACGGCGTGGAGAAGCTGCGCAAGCAGACCGGCTCCACCACCACCGTGGAGGCCCAGGACACCGTGACCTATGTGGGCACCAAGGAGCGCGCCGAGTATATCTGGCCCGCCCACGGCAATTACACTGGCAGCTACGGCATTGACACCATCAACGGTGCCCACCGCAAGCACGCCGGCATCGACATTGCCGGCGCCGCCGGAGCTGACATCTGTGCCGCCCGGGCCGGAACCGTGGTCTACGCCGGCTGGGACAACGGCGGCTACGGCAATCTGGTGGTCGTGGAGCACGATAACGGTACCCACACCTACTACGCCCACAACTCCGCCATCTGCGTCAGCGTGGGCAACACCGTGGAGCAGGGTGAAAAGATTGCCGAGATGGGTGCCACCGGCCGCGTCACCGGCGTGCACTGCCATTTCGAGCTGCGGCTGGGCAATTTCAACGGACTCTATGTCGCCGCCACCTCCGATCCCATGGAGTATTTGGAGCTGAGCGAGCTGTAATAAGCATCTAAAAGCGCTCCCCCCTGACTGCTGAAGCGGTCAGGGGGGATTTCTCATTTTTACTTAGGACGGCAAATTGGGGGGGGGTAGGTTTCCTCCGAAAGGCTTCCCCTTGGGGGAAGCCTTTCGGGCGGTGCTGACAGCTTTCAGGTCTGATGTAGGGCGGGTGCTTGCCCCCGCCGTGCCATGCTGGCAGATTTGCAAATGCTATCGTAAAAGGTATGCCGATTTGCATGAGTAAGCATAAATCACGCTTGCAACACACCTGTAGGCTATCCTATTGCGGTAACTGCGGCCGTCCGCGGCGAGGGCAAGCACCCGCCCTACACCATAATAGATAACTTTGCTTTTATTTTGCCAAACCCCAATTTATCTCTTAAACCTCCACCAACTCCACCTTGGTGCCGTGCTCTTTGACCAGCGCAATCAGATCCTCTGTTTTCATCCAGACGGTGGCGGTATTGTCATTGGGATGGACACCGATCAGCCCGGGGGCATTTAAAAACTCCTGATCCAGAAACAGTTTTGCCTTCCGCTCCTCGTCATTGAGCACGCCCAGAGGCGTGACCGCACCGGGGATCAGGCCGAGAATGGCGGACAGATCCTCCGGGGAGGCAAAGGTCAGCGACTTTGTGCCGTAGGCCTTGCGGAAGGCTTTCAGGTCCACCCGCTTATCGCCCTTGACGGTGATAAGGTAATAATTACGCTTTTTATCATCCCGAACAAACAGATTCTTGGCGTCCGCCTCCGGATAGGGGCACTCCACCTCGGCCAGCTCCGCCATATTATAGACCGCCTTGTGTTCGGTGATCTCGTGCCAGAATTTCTTTTCGTCCAGCAGGGCGTAAACATCCTGTTTATTCATCGTACGTTCCTCCTTACGACTTCGCCTTCGGGGCAAAGTAGATGCCCACAGCGGTGCACACCGGCTCATGCTCCATATCGCCGCTCCACGCGGTGGCGCCCACGTCCAGTTTGGTGCCGTCGCTGCTCAGGATCTTCGCCTTGATATAGAGCGGCTTGTCCAGCGGGATGGGGCCCAGCAGAGAGAGCTGCATGGTGACGGTGGGGGTCATGGGCATCCGGGCAGTGTAGAGGCAGAGAAATCCCATCGTCTCATCCAGCGCCACGCAGAAGGCACCGTTGCTCATATAACCGCTCCGGTCCGCCGTCCAAGGGGAGGGCTGGAGCACCATGGTCAGCGTCTTGCGCTCGTAGTTCACCTCGTGGACATAGAGCGGGATCTTGTCCGCCACGGTCCCGGGCATATCCTCCCGAAAATAGCGGGCCATCTCCTCCGCCTGAGCCAGCATTCCCTCCTGACTGTCATAATTTGGGCGGTCAAAATTCATTTTGGGCGGCATGGGACATTCCTCCTGCATACATTATATTCATCATCGGAATTATAGCACGATTCCGTCCCTCGGTAAAGGCATCCCCATCCAAAGCACAAAAGCCGGGCGACCTTTCCCGGCCGCCCGGCGCAAACGGTTTCCATTTGATTGTCCAATCCGTCACAGGTTGATCTCCGGCTTCTGCTCCATAATTGGCTTGCCACAATAGGGGCAGACCATCATGTTCTCCCGCAGCAGCCGCCTGGGCGAAATCCGCTTATGGCAGTGCGGACAGGTGCAGGCCACCTTGAGGTCGTCATTTTTAATCACGCGATACCACTGGAATCCGCCCACCGCCACACTCACAGGAATCAAGTAATAGCTTTTGGAAATTTTTGGGGGGGACAGAACCAGCGCTATGGAAACCACACAAATCAAGGTTGCAGCCCAATCACATATCCGAAGGTGCTGAATCTGTTTCCTGATCTGATTACGATCGATCATTTTATCACCCCCCAGATATTCTTGCTCCGCAATTGCTGTTTTCCTTTTTAAGTCTCCTCCTGTTCGATAAAATATATCCACAGGCAACGCTGCCAAATCCAGTAACCAACTGTCGTCCCGAGAATCAGTAGTATAAAATAGTCCAGTTCAAACACGCCAATAGCACGCATTCCGCCCGTTATGATGATGATAATCCCCAAGGCCATGGCTCTGATGAGTGTTCTGCCATAGGTACGATTTTTTCGGTTGAACAAAGGGAGGTAAATCCCCAACGGAATAGCAAGCAGAAACTCGCCTCCATATACCACCAGTGCATCCAGCACATGCCCTCCAGAAATCAATGCAATCATATTCCGCATCGGCCAGAGGCTATACCTCCACTCACCGGATTGGGCATAGTGAAGCAATGGTTGTATTGCGGTTTTGTCGAGCGCAATCTCCATGTAGATACCTTGTAGAATCATTAACCCAATATAGGCAAACAACGACAAATAGGCTATGGAAAGTTTCCTTTTCTGATTATCGCGCATACCTCTCGCCCCTCTCTGTTTCCGCTTATCACTTAATTATTCAATAATTTTGAATAATGGTTGGAACCGCATTATCATAAATGAGCATTGTGCAACCTTTTCCGCTCTTTGCACCGTTTTGAAGTGCCTGCTTAGCTGCCCTGTAATTCATATTTTTAATTTGAGTGGCAAGCCATGTAACTCCACCAAGCGCTCCTCCACCAATTATTTCTGCAACTGCAATTGCAATATCATCTGTCCAATGACTTCCATCATTCATGGCCGCAGCCATTTCCCTGCACTGCTCTGGGGTAATATTCCATCTTGCTACCAACTGGCATACTGCAACACTATCATCCCCAGCAGCTGCTGCGGTAGTCGCTGGAACAGCGCAATAGCAAAATAGCGTGGTCAAAATCAGCAGTGCAGAAACAAATTTTCTCATTTTTTCATGATTCATTCTCCTTTTTAGTTTCCAATATGTTGATACTTTCCTTTCTCGCTGCATGATAAACACCTCCCTTGTTGCATTGCGAACATCTCACATTTTCTTTTCATTTTCAAATTTACTATACTACTAGAAAAATGTAATATCAACTTTCTAACCAGTTGATTCAAAAATTTGGATGGTTTGCGCAAATTTTCCATCTTTTTTATGGCGGCAAGCGGCTTTGTTTTGGAACAAGTGTACACTTCCCCCTGCAGCGGGGCAAATTACTTCCGATCCGCCGGATATTTTACAGCGCGTTCACAATTCCTGTGGTAGAATAACTTGATAATCCTCGAAATTTCGCTATAATGTAATCTGTATTATTATGAGATAAGGTGGACTTTTATGAGCCTTCGTATTGGTATCGACATCGGTTCCACCACCGTCAAGGTGGTCGTACTCGATGAACAGAACAAGCTGCTGTTCCGCTCCTATGAGCGGCATTTTTCCAAGGTGCGTGAAAAGGCCTGCGAGATCCTGAGCTCCATCGCCCCCCGGTTCTCCGGGCAGGACATCCGGCTGGTCATCACCGGCTCCGCCGGTCTGGGCGTAGCCAAGGCCAGCGGCATCGACTTTGTGCAGGAAGTGTACGCCACCGCCGCCGCCGTCAACGAGTACATCCCCGACACCGACGCGGTGATCGAGCTGGGCGGTGAGGACGCCAAGATCATCTTCTTCGGCGGCGCGCTGGAGGAGCGCATGAACGGCTCCTGTGCCGGCGGCACCGGCGCCTTCATCGACCAGATGGCCACGCTGATGAACGTCACCGCCGACGAGCTGGACACGCTCTCCCTCAAGCATGAGAAGATCTACCCCATCGCCTCCCGCTGCGGCGTGTTCGCCAAGAGCGACATACAGCCCATCCTGAACCAGGGCGGCCGGAAGGAGGACGTGGCGGCCAGCATCTTCCAGGCCGTGGTGGACCAGACCATTGCCGGTCTGACCCAGGGCCGCGAACTCAAGGGCAAGATCGTCTTTCTGGGCGGCCCGCTCCACTTCCTGAAGGGACTGCGGGAGCGCTTCGTGGAGACGCTGAAGCTGGACGAAGAGCACGCCATCTTCCCCGAGGACGGCGACTGCTTCGCCGCCATCGGCGCGGCACTGTGTGCCTCCGACTACGACTCCATGCCCTTTGACAAGGCCCTGAAGCTGCTGGAAGAAAGCCGGGAGGCTACCACCACCCTGAACACCGCCCCCCAGCTTTTCAAGAGCCAGGAGGAGTACGACGCATTCTGTCAGCGGCACAACTCCTCCCATCCCCCGGTGGTGGATGCCGCCACCTATGAGGGCGACGCCTATCTGGGCATTGACGCGGGCAGCACCACCACCAAGCTGGCCCTCATTGCCCCGGACGGCGGACTGCTCTACACCTACTATCACTCCAACCAGGGCAACCCGGTGGCCATTGTCCGGGAGCAGCTGGACAAGATCTACGCCCTGTGCGGCGATCGGATCCACATCAAGGGCAGCGCCGTCACCGGCTACGGCGAGGACCTTATCAAAAACGCCTTCCGCTGCGACCTGGGCCTTGTGGAGACGGTGGCCCACCTGAACGCCGCCAAGCACTTCAACCCCGACGTGGACTTCATCATCGACATCGGCGGTCAGGACATGAAGTGCTTCAAGATCCGCAACGGCGCGGTGGACTCCATCATGCTGAACGAGGCCTGCTCCTCCGGCTGCGGCTCCTTTATTGAGACCTTCGCCAAGGCGCTGGGCTACAACATCGCCGACTTCGCCAAGCTGGGCCTGTTCACCGAAAAGCCGGTGAACCTGGGCTCCCGCTGCACGGTGTTCATGAACTCCTCCGTCAAGCAGGCCCAGAAGGACGGCGCCAGCGTGGCCGACATCTCCGCCGGCCTCGCCATCTCCATCGTCAAGAACGCCATCTACAAGGTGCTGCGTATGTCCTCCGCCGATGAGCTGGGCCAGCACATCGTGGTGCAGGGCGGCACCTTCCTCAATGACGCGGTGCTCCGGGCCTTCGAGCAGGAGCTGGGCCGCAATGTCACCCGGCCCACCATCGCCGGTCTGATGGGCGCCTTCGGCGCGGCACTGGCCGCCAAGGACCTGGCGCTGGAGAAGAGCCAGCTCCTCACTCCGGAGGAGCTCAAATCCTTCCAGCACACCGCCAAGCCCATCACCTGCAATGGCTGCACCAACCACTGCAGCCTGACCATCAACCAGTTCGACGGCGGCCGCCGCTTCATCTCCGGCAACCGCTGTTCCAAGCCGCTGGGCGGCAAGCAGGAGCATATGCCCGACCTCATGAAGTACAAATATGAGAAGCTACGCGCCATGCACGGCGTGGGCCAGGGCAACGGCAGCCGCGGAAAAATGGGAATCCCCTTCGCGCTGAATATGTACGAAAACCTGCCCTTCTGGTTTGCATTCTTCACCAAGCTGAACTTCGATGTGGTGCTCTCCCCTGAGTCCAGCCGTCAGCTCTACATCAAGGGCCAGCGCACCATCCCCTCCGACACGGTGTGTTATCCCGCCAAGCTGGTGCACGGCCATGTACTCAGCCTGCTGGAGGAGGGCGTGGACACCATCTTCTACCCCTGCATGAGCTACAACTTCGATGAGCACATCAGCGACAACAACTATAACTGCCCCGTAGTGGCCTACTACCCCGACCTGATCGCCGCCAACATTCCGGCGCTGGAGGGCAAGCACTTCATCCACGAATACTTCGGCCTGCACCGGCCCAGGGACTTTGAAAAGCGCGCCGCCGTCTACTTCCAGAAGGAATTCGGCATTCCGAAAAAGGAGACCGTCGCCGCCGCCAGAGCCGCCTATCAGGCCTATGCCGACTATGAGGCCGACGTGCGCAAGACCGCTCAGGAGTACATCGACTTTGCCCGCCAGAACGACTGCCCCATCATGGTGGTAGCCGGACGCCCCTACCACATGGACCCGGAGATCAACCACGGCATCAACGATCTGGTCACCGGTTTCCATTTCGTGCTCATCACTGAGGACAGTGTGGCGTGGAAGATGGACAAGCAGCCCCGCACCGTCCTCAACCAGTGGACATTCCACGCCCGTATGTACAACGCCGCCCGCTACGTCTGCACGCAGGAGGACATGGAGCTCATCCAGCTGGTCAGCTTCGGCTGCGGCGTGGACGCCATCACCGGCGACGAGATGCGCTCCATTCTGGAGGAGGGCGGCAAGCTCTACACCCAGCTGAAGATTGACGACATCTCCAACCTCGGCGCGGTCAAGATCCGCATCCGCTCCCTGATCGCCGCCATTGAAGAGCGCAAGAAGCGCGCCGCCCATGAATGAACTCGCCTGTATGAAGGCGGTCATTGACGCCGACCCCATCCGCTACCTCGACCTCACCCAGCCGCTGGCCCGGGGCACCGGGCAGGTGGTGGACGTCGACGCGCAGGGCGCGCTGGTGCGGGTGGTGCTGGCCGGCGGTGGCGACCACTACACCCTGTCCGCCCAGACCGAACAGCGGGCCGCCGATCTGATCGCACTCCTCCCGGAGGATGCGGGCTACGTCACCTGGCACGAGGAGCTGTGCTGGCCGCTGCTACAGAAGCGCTTCGGCTATCCCGGCTGCAACTTCTGCTGGCAGACCGCCTATATGAGCGCATCTCCCATGCCCATCCCGGAGCACTCTTTCACGCTCCGGGCGCTGGATGAGTCCTTCTATCCCGCCGTCCGGGCCCAGTACACCCTGATCGGCGATGACGATCTCATGAAAACGCTCCAGCGCCATGACGTGATCGGCGCATTTGACGGCGATACACTGGCGGGCTTCATGGGCTGGCATGATGACGGCACTCTCGGGCTGCTGGAGGTCTACCCCGCCTACCGCCGCCGGGGACTCGCCTCCCTGCTGGAAGCACACATTGTAAATCTGGAGCTCTCCCGGGGCTTTATCCCCTATGCCCAGATCTTTAAGGACAATCTCCCCTCGCTGGCACTGCAGACTTCACTGGGCTGCCAGCGCTCCCGCGGGCCGGTCTACTGGCCCAAATCCTGAAAAAGAGGTTTCTGCCCATGGCTGAATTAGTATATGACAACACCGGCCGCCTTCTCTTCACCAAGGAGATGAAGGAGGAATACACCATCCTGATGCCCCAGATGCTGCCCATCCACTTCGGTATGTTCAAGAAAATGCTCCAGCTGGAGGGCTACCATGTGGAGCAGCTGAACAATCAGGGCCGAGCCGTGGTGGACGAGGGACTGAAATACGTCCACAACGACACCTGCTACCCCGCCCTGCTGGTCATCGGTCAGTTCATCGACGCCATCAAGAACGGCGGCTACGACCCCCACAAGGTGGCGCTGTTCATCACCCAGACCGGCGGCGGCTGCCGCGCCAGCAACTACATCCACCTGCTCCGCAAGGCCCTCAAAAAGGCCGGCATGGAGTACATCCCCGTCATTTCCGTCTCCTTCGGTCTGGAAAAAAACCCCGGCTTCTCCCTGACCATTCCGCTGATCCGCAAGCTGATCTACGCCATGATGTACGGCGATCTCATTATGAATGTGGCCAATCAGGTGCGCCCCTACGAGCTGAACGCCGGGGACACGGACAAGATGGTGGACTTCTGGTGCAACAAGCTCATCGACCGCTTCACCGCCGGCAAGGGCATGAGCCGCAAGCAGATGCGCGCCGCCTTTGCCGAGATCTGCAATGACTTCAAGACCATCCCCTATGCCCCCGGCGAGAAGATCCGGGTCGGCGTGGTGGGCGAGATCTACGTCAAGTTCTCCGCCCTAGGCAACAACAATCTGGAGCACTTCCTGCTCTCCGAGGGCGCAGAACCCGTGGTGCCCGGCCTGACCGACTTCATGATCTTCAAGATCTACAACCGCGTGGTGGATGTGGACATCTACGGCGGCAGCCTGCTCAAGAAAAAGGTCTGCCAGTTCTTCATGGGCTACATCGAGAAGTGCCAGCACGACATGATCGACGCCCTGAAGGCCTCCGGCCGCTTCCGCGCCCCCGGCGACTTCGCCGACCTGCAAAGGCTGGTCAAGGGCTATCTGGGCGACGGCTGCAAGATGGGCGAAGGCTGGCTGCTCACCGCCGAAATGCTGGAGCTCATCCACTCCGGCACCAACAACATCGTCTGTGCCCAGCCCTTTGGCTGCCTGCCCAACCACATCGTGGGCAAGGGCATGATCCGCGCCCTGAAGGACAACTACCCCAACTCCAATATCGTCGCCATCGACTATGACCCCTCCGCCACCGAGATCAACCAGGAGAACCGCATCAAGCTGATGCTGGCCAACGCCAAGGGTCTGGCCGCAAAGGCAAAAAAAGAGGAGCAGCCCGAAGCCGCTCACGCGTAAGGCAAATCATTTACCGCCCCCGCATGGTTATGCGGGGGCGGTTTTGCTGTCCCCAAAAGCCGCAAATGCCGCACCCTTGTCAGGTGCGGCATTTGCGGCTTTGAGAAAATGGTAGGAACTATGCAATGCTCAGTTCTTGCCGATGCAGGTATCATCCACGAACGCGATGAGAATAATGGCGATCACATCCAGCACGGCCACAATGGTGTAAGCGCCGGAGTAGCCGCCCAGATAGGCCAGACCAAAGGCCACGACTGCAAAGGCGAAGGAGTTCACAATGGTATGGATCGGGGTGATGACGCCCAGCGCACGGACGAAATCATAACGGCCGAACACGGTGCCCACCATGGAGGGGAACAGATTGCCGACGCCACCAATGCCGATACCAATAAAGACCACAGAGGCGTAGAGGCTGAAGCTGCTGGCAGGCACGATGCAGAAGATCAGGCCGACCAGATACCAGATGCCATAGATGATGCAGGCCTTCTTGGTGCCCACCTTCTGATCCAGCCAGCCGGTGGCATAACTGCCCAGCAGGCCGAAGAAGGCGGCAATGGTCATCATGCCGGTGGACTTGGTCTCGCTCCAGCCGCAGGACATCAGGCGCGGGATCATCTGGGAAATCAGAGAGACAGTGACCAGAACATAGATGCCCAGAGACAGGCCGATCAGCCAGACCTGCTTGTTCTTCAGCAGCTTTGCGGGCGTCCATGGGGATTTATACTTCTGAAGCTCGCGGAGGTTGGCCTCGATCTCCTCCTTGGTGAAGGAACCGTTGTCCGGCGCGCAGCCTCGCTCCTCGGGGTGGTCGCGCACGATGAAGAAGCCCAGAATGCTGACCACGGCCAGCAGAATACCCATGGTGTAGAAGGAACCGGTCAGGGACACCCGGTGCATAATGAACAGGAACAGCGGCACAAAGGCGGCAGAAGCCATGTTCTGACCCATGGTGGCCCAACCCAGCGCCAGACCTTTCTTCATCGGGAACCAGTTGGACATCAGCGTAGTGGCAACCGTATAGTTAAAGCCATAGCACATGAAGTTTACAAATGCGGTGACGGCGAAGAAGCCCATTGTGGTGGACACAACGCCATACAGGAAAAAGGAAATGCCGCCCAGAATGCCGGTGATCAGCGCAATGGGGCGCAGGCCCTTTCGATCCACAAGGAATGCCCAGAAAATTGAGCCGATAAAGCCAGCCCAGCTGGCGGGTGTCGCCAGCGCCAACAGCTGGTTTCCATCCAGCGCATGGGCGGCGGCAAAGTTGCCCACAATGACATTCAGGCCGTCACTGCGGAAGCCGGAGCCGAAGAAGTACATCAGTCCGGCATATACGATCATCGTCCAGCCCCACCGGCCAAAATTGCTCTTGGTGCTGTTGATATTATGTTCGCTCATCCAAAATTTCCTCCTCTTGATTTTTCTCTTCCATCTTCTGTCTTTTGAGCAACTCTGCTGTCCGGCCGGACCCAGCACGCTCAATCCGAGCTTAAATATAGCATTTTATACAGTTTTCTGTAAAATTCATTCTGCGGCATAGGAATATGTCGCAAAGTGAATATCCCACAAAACGGTGTTACTTTTTGTTTATAATGTACAAGCATTTCGGGGCTCTCTCATGTAAAATGAACCTTTTTAAGCTCCCTCTTGCACAATGCCCCGCACTTCGCTATAATAAAGTCACTAAAATGAAAGCAGGTGTTTCCATGCCCCGTATTCCCATGACCACTCCCCTGGTGGAGATGGACGGCGACGAGATGACCCGCGTCCTGTGGCAGATCATCAAGGACGAGCTGATCCTCCCCTTCGTGGACCTCAAGACTGAATACTACGACCTCGGTCTCAAGCACCGGGACGAGACGAACGATCAGGTGACGGTGGACTCCGCCAACGCCACCAAGAAGTACGGCGTGGCCGTCAAGTGCGCCACCATCACCCCCAACGCCCAGCGGGTGGAGGAGTATAACCTCCACAAGATGTGGCCCTCCCCCAACGGCACCATCCGCGCCATGCTGGACGGCACCGTGTTCCGTGCCCCCATCGTGGTGAAGGGCATCGAGCCCTGCGTGAAGAACTGGAAAAAGCCCATCACGCTGGCCCGCCACGCCTATGGCGATGTCTACAAGAACACTGAGATGATCATTCCCGGCCCCGGCAAGGTGGAGCTGGTCTACACCGCCGCCGACGGCACCGAGGAGCGCGCGCTGGTGCACGAGTTCAAGGGCCCCGGCGTGGCACAGGGTATGCACAACCTGAACGCCTCCATCGAGAGCTTCGCCCGCAGCTGCTTTGAGTACGCGCTGGCCACCAAGCAGGATCTGTGGTTCGCCACCAAGGATACCATCTCCAAGAAGTACGACCACACCTTCAAGGACATCTTTGCCGAGATCTTCGAGGCCGAGTACAAGCAGAAGTTTGACGCCGCCGGCATCGAATACTTCTACACCCTGATCGACGACGCCGTGGCCCGGGTCATGAAGGCCGAGGGCGGCTTCATCTGGGCCTGCAAGAACTACGACGGCGATGTGATGAGCGACATGGTGTCCTCCGCCTTCGGCTCTCTGGCCATGATGACCAGCGTGCTGGTCAGCCCTCACGGCTACTATGAATACGAGGCCGCCCACGGCACCGTTCAGCGCCACTACTACAAGCACCTGAAGGGCGAGGAGACCTCCACCAACTCCGTGGCCACCATCTTCGCATGGACGGGCGCCCTGCGCAAGCGCGGCGAGCTGGACAACATCCCCGAGCTGATGGCCTTTGCCGACAAGCTGGAAAAAGCTACGCTGGACACCATCGCCCAGGGTAAGATGACCAAGGATCTGGCCCTCATCACCACCCTGAAGGACGTCACCGTCCTCAACAGCCGGGACTTCATTCTGGCCATCCGGGAGAATCTGGAGAAGTAAGAAATCCCATTATTCTGAGGCCGAAAAATCTGACAGCATGGATATTCTACACGCAGACCATTCCTTGTCGAAAACCGGTGTTTAAGATCCTTCGCTTCGCTCAGGATGACACACGCGCCATAAAGCTGCCCCACCATGCTCTGCATGGTGGGGCTTTTGTCTACCCTTTTTTCACTTCCAGCGTCAGGTTTTCCCCGGCCCCGTCCACACGCAGCGTATCGCCGTCGGCCAGCGCGCCGGAGAGCAGGGCGTCGGCGGCGGGCTCCTCCAGCTGGGTGCGCAGGAAGCGGCGCAGAGGACGGGCCCCATATTCGGCGCTGCCGCCCTGACAGCCCAGCACTGCCAGTGCGCCCTCCCGCACCTCCAGCTTCACACCCTTCCATTCCAGCCGGTCCGCAAGGCTTTGCAGCATTTTCCCGCCGATCTGCCGGATCTCCTCCTCCCCCAGCGGGGTGAAGCAGATCACCTCGTCCAGCCGGTTCAAGAACTCCGGCCGGAAGGTCTGTTTCAGCGCAGAGCGCACCGCGCGCTCATACTCCGCCCCAGCCCGCCGGTCGCCAAAGCCCAGCGGGTGGCCGGAAAGGGTGTCCGCCCCCAGGTTGGAGGTCAGAATGACCACCGCATTGCGGAAATCCGCCTTCTGCCCCAGCGCGTCTGTCAGCGCGCCGTCCTCCAGGATCTGCAGCAGCAGATTCCACACCTGCCCGTTGGCCTTTTCGATCTCGTCAAACAGCACCACGGAATAGGGGTGCTTCCGGATCTGCTCCGTCAGCTGACCGCCCTCCTCGTGGCCCACATAGCCCGGAGGTGAGCCGATGAGCCGGGATACGCTGTGCCCCTCGGAGAACTCCGACATATCCAGCCGGATCAGAGCGTGCTCACTGCCGAAGAGCGCCTCCGCCAGCGTCCGGCTCAGCTCCGTCTTGCCCACGCCGGAGGGGCCGGCAAACAGGAACGCACCCACCGGGCGGCCCTCCTCCTGAAGTCCTGCCCGGCTGCGCCGCAGGGCCCGGGCCAGCGCCGCGACCCCTGCACTCTGGCCCACCACACGCCGGTGGAGCTTTTCCTCCAGCGCAATAAGCCGCCGGCTCTCGTCCGCCGTCAGCTCGCCCGCCGGGATGCCGGTCCAGACGGACAATACCGCGCTGACGTCCGATGGCTCCACCCGGAGCTGCCGGGCCTCCTCCGAGCGGGACCAGCGGCGCTTTTCCCTCTGCCAGCGGTTCAAGAGGGCCTGCTCCTGATCCCGGAGCGCGGCGGCCTGCTCGAACTGCTCCTGCTCCACCGCCTGCCGAAGTGCCGTCTCGGCGGCATGGTGCTCCTCCTCCATGCGCCGCAATTCCGGCGGCTCCTGCCGTCCCCGGATGCGCACCCGGGCGGCGGCTTCGTCCATCAGGTCGATGGCCTTATCGGGCAGGAATCGGTCAGGCAGGTAGCGCTCTGACAG
>CALEQS010000066.1 GCA_937907975.1 uncultured Clostridia bacterium
GCTCCTCGTGGCGGTCGGCCCAGGTCTCGTAGGCCTCGCTGTTCATGTTCTTCGGCTCTTTTTCATCCAGCGCGGTGATCTCCGCCCTCAACCGCTCCAGCAGCGTCAGCAGCTCCTCCCGGCTCAGCTCGTCCGTGTTCTCCACCCCGTTCTGGGCGGGAAATTCAATGATCTCGGCCATATCAAATAAACGCTCCTTTCACTCCGCCAGCGCCGCGTCCAGCACGGCGCGCACCTTCTCTTTGGAGGGCACACCCTCCATGCACTTCACGCCGTCCACATAGAAGGTGGGCACATAGTAGTAGTCCAGCGAGTCGGCCAGCGCGGTCTCTACGCTTTCGTCCACCCGGCGGATGGGCACCGCACCATACCGCGCGTCCTCCGCTGCCAGCTCCGCCAGCAGCCGGTCCGCCTGATGGCAATAGGGGCAGCCCGGGAGCATCATCATCAAAACTTCCTTCATCGCAGTCACCTCACAACGTCGAATATCCTTCGCCTGGATTATAGCATATCATGCCCGCTTTTTGCGACGGTTTTTCAACATTTTTCTTGCGGGCGCTCCGTCGGTGTGCTATGCTCTAATCACTATGATTCAAAGGTACCTTGGAAAGGAAGCGGATCTCATGTCCCATCCTCAGCACTGCCCCGGCTGCGGCAACCGATGCAGTTTGGACGCCCCCAGCTGCACCACCGGCGAGCGCTATGCCCGCTCGCTCCGCGCCGCCCACCACCATCCGGCCCCGGCCGCCGAGACAAAGCCTGTGGCCGGAAAAACAGCAGCCGCACTGAAGGCCGAAAAGTTATCCACACTCCGGCCCAAAAAGAGTGTAAACCAGAAGGCCCCGGCGGCAGCTGAAAGCGCACCGCTCTCGCTGGAGGATCGGCTCACGCTCCAGCTCCGGGCGCTGGAGCGCACAATGGAGTGCAATCAGCCCGGCCAGAAGTCCGGCCAGTCCCGTCTGCTCACCCTGCTGGCCGCCCAGCCGGAGGGGCAGCTCTCCCAGCGCACGCTCACGGAATATATGGGTATCCGTTCCAGCTCTCTCAGCGAACTGGTGCACAAGCTGGAGCGCTCCGACCTGGTTCAGCGCACCGAATGCCCCACGGACCGGCGCACCGCCCTGGTCTCCCTCACCGAGCAGGGCCGCACGAAAGCTGCCAGCCTGTCCGGCGCAGAGGCGAACCCCTTCCGCGTGCTCAGCGCATCTGAGCAGGAAACTCTGCTGGCCCTGCTGGCAAAGCTGAATCGGGGAGGGAAATAACCGCCATGCAGTCCTTTGTCTTTGCACTGAACGCAACGATCCCGGTCTTTCTCGTCATCGCACTGGGCTGGTTTCTGAACCGCATCGGCCTTTTTAACCCCGGCTTCACCAAGGCCGCCGACCAGTATGTATTTAAATGTGCTCTGCCGGTCAGCCTGTTTCTCTCCATCTCCGGCATGGATCTCTACACCGACTTTGACCCGGCGTTCTGCCTGTTCTGCTTCGCCGTCACCACGGTGATCTTCGGCGGCGTGTGGCTGTGCGCCCGCCTTTTCTTAAAGAATAAGGGCATGATCGGCGCGTTCACCCAGGCCGCGTCCCGTTCCAGCGCCGCCATTCTGGGCATCGCCTTTGCCGTGAACATCTACGGCGACTCCGGCATGGTGCCCATGATGATCATCTCCGCTGTGCCGTTTTTCAACATTTACTCCGTGCTCATCCTGACCTTCTCCCCCCAGCTGGACGAGGAGGGACACCTGATCCCGCCCAGCGGCGGGGGCGGAATGGTGAAAAAAGCCTGTCTCAACGTGCTGAAAAACCCGATCATTCTGGGCATTGTCGCGGGCATCCCCTTTGCCCTGCTCCGCATCAGCCTGCCCACTATGCTCACCTCCGCCCTCAAGACCGTGGGCGGCACCGCCACGCCCGTCGCCCTGCTGGTCGTCGGAGCCTCCTTCTCCGCCGGTGAGGCGCTGAAGAAGTGGAAGCCAGCGGCGTGGGCCTGCTTCATCAGGCTCTTTCTTCTGCCCGCTCTGTTCCTGCCGCTGGCCGCTCTGTGCGGCTTCCGGAACAGTGAGATGGTGGCCATCCTCATCATGGTGGGCTCCCCCACTACCGTCAGCTGCTACGTCATGGCCAAGAACATGAAGGGCGATGCCGCCCTGACCGCCAATGTCATCGTGCTGGCCACCCTTCTCTCCTCGGTATCCATCACGCTCTGGCTCACACTGCTGAAGGCCTTTGCGCTGATTTAAAGAACCGGCCCATCTTTTGAAAAGATGGGCCGGTTTACTCTTGACAAGATTCGAACGGATGTGCTATATTATTTCTAGAACAGGCGTTCGAAGTTCCATAATCCACCGGCGGTTTGCATAACGCTTCATAACGTGCATCCGGTTTACCGTAATTCAATATATTGTGCTGTTTAGCAGGATTATCGCATTTAAAAACAATATTTTGTGACTTTATCGCGCATTTCCGCTTTACTCCCGCCCATGGATTGTGGTATAAATCTTATTGGAACAGGCCCTGGAAGAAGGAGACGATCTTGTCCCAGAGGTTTGCGAAGAAACCCTGAGTGTCGCCGCCGCTGATCTCGTTCAGTACACCCTCCACCTTGTCGAACAGGCCCTTGGCCTGCTCCTTCAGCGCATCCACATCAAAGTCGGTGGAACCAATCTTCTTGATGAGGTCGATGATCTGCTGGCGGGTGGACGGATTCAGCGTAATGCCCATCTCCTTGCAGATACGGTCGATGGCCGCGCTGATCTCATCGTCGCTCAGATCCTTATCGCCGTTGGCCAGCACCTCGTTCTTGACCGCGGCAATGAGCTCCGCCGCCTTGGAGGCATCGCCCAGCTCGTCGCCCACCTCGCCGGTGAGCACCAGCTCGTTGTTTGCCGCATCCACGCTGTCCTCGGACAGTTTCTTGCCAGTCATGATCTCATAGGCTTTCATGGCGCTGACCAGCGCCGCCGTGCCGCTGATATTGCTTGGGCCGGCCACGACCAGCTCCACGTCGGACACGCCGGCGGTGATGAGCGCGTTCTGGTACATCTCCACCGTGCAGTAGCTGATGTTCTTCGTGCTGATGGAAATGCCCTTGCCCTCGTCCCGGGCGGTCAGCTTGATACTGGACAAGGACTTCGTGCCGATCACAGAGGCAGACAGGTACTTGTCCAGATACTGATGCTCCTCGGCGTTGGTGGTGTAGTAGACGTTGTAATCGTCCTGGTAATTGGCCGCATCGGTGACGCCCAGCAGGTCGAGCACCGTGGCGCGCTGGCTGTCGCTCAGGTCGGCACCGAGCACCAGATAGGGCTTGTCGCTGTCCGTGCCGTTTTCCGCCGCCGCGGCGGACATGACCAGCGCGGAACTCAGCGCCGCCGCACAAAGCACCAGCGCCAGCATCCGTTTCAGCTTATTCATAAAAATACCTCATTTCTGATTTTGGGTCCTGTTTGTTCGATCACCGGACACGGGTCCGGCCGCATACATTATATTATATCGTCATTCCGAACTCAAGTCCGTCCTATCGGACAAGCATTGTGTTAAGATCAGGACAATGAATCGCGCAGGAGGTCCTCCCCCATGAAAACGCTTTATTTTGAGACAAATCAATATGTCCGCCGTCAGGGCAATGTCATTGACCTGAACGAGTACCGGGAGCGGATGCAGCGCGCAGAACGCGCGCAGAACGCCGTGGGCGACGATGTGACCTATCACTGGGAGACTGACGAGTCCGTCTGGCACTACGAGGAGCGCCGCCGTGCCCCGGCCAAGCCAAAGGCCAGCGTGAAAGCGGGCATCCGCGCCCGACGTCTGGCCCCCAGCGCCGCCCAGCACCGCAGAGTTGAGCGCACTGAGCGCAGTCTGGCCGACTGGGTGGAGCTCTGCGCCGCCGTCGCCACGCTGGGTCTGGTCCTCACCGTGTGGCTCCAGTTTCTGCTCTGAGTTTTCCTTTGTTCTTTTTATATTTTATATTCTATGCCTTCCCGTCGTGATCCATGATCGCGGCGGGTCTGCCTTATAGAACGGGCGGAATGAAGGAAAATCTTCAAGGCTTTGTTTTTGCTCCCAATAGAAAAAGCAGACTTTCGCCTGCCTGCATTTCTGAGAAAATAAACAAAGGCCGGTATCACACTCGCACCCCCCCGGCAACGCTATTGCGAAGCCAGTGCGATCGACACCGGTCTCAGTACGATATATTATAGCAAAGATCCCGTTGTATTGCAACGATTTTTGCGAAAAAAGGCGTACAATTTCCCTCTGCTCTGAGTCGAGCGTTTCTGTGCAGAAGCACAAAACTGCGTTTTTGTCCGCGCAGTGTGCACACACGTTTTTGCTCCGGCGACTCAGAATTTTCCATACAAAAGCCCGGTTTTTTCTTTACAAGCCGGGCAGAGTATGCTATACTATTCGAGTCTGCATGATGGGTTATCATGCAAAGGCGGCCCTCCCGCTTAGTCCCGGGGTCACTGCCCGCATCGTCGCGGGGCTTCACCCGCCCGGAACTCAGCCGACAGGGAATATTTTAAGAAAGGTGGAATCATTCATGATCCGCAAAGAAGAAAAGACTGCTGTTATCGAGGCCAACCGCACCCACGAGAGCGACACCGGTTCTCCCGAGGTCCAGGTCGCTATCCTGACCGCCCGCATCCAGCAGCTGACTGATCACCTGCGCGTGCATCCCCACGACAACCACTCCCGCCGCGGCCTGCTGAAGATGGTTGGTAAGCGCCGCAAGATGCTGGACTATCTGGCCAAGAAGGACATCGAGCGCTATCGTGCCCTGATCGCCAAGCTGGGCCTGCGTAAGTAAGTTACCGCTGTCAGGGCGGCGCACCTTTCACTGCGTGCGCCGCCCTGATTTCCGTTGTGCAAACAAAAACGGAGCCCCCGCCTTCTGTTCTTTTTAGCAGTTGAACCTGTCCCCGATCCACTGGAGCGGAGCCGGATTCAAGTGCTAAAAGGCAGGGCTGGGTCTCCCAAAAGAAAAGGAGGACAACCTAATGTCTACTATCATCACTCACAAGACGTTCCCCAATGACAAGAAGTACGAGATGGAGCTGGCGGGCCGTCCCTTCTCCATTGAGGTGGGCAAGTACGCCGAGCTGGCCAACGCCGCCGCCATGGTCAAGTACGGCGAGACCACCGTCATGGTGGCCGTCACTGCCTCCCCCCGTCCCCGCGACGGCGTGGATTTCTTTCCCCTGAGCGTCGACTTTGAAGAGAAGCTGTACGCCGTGGGCCGCATCCCCGGCTCCTTCATGCGCCGTGAGGGCCGTCCCTCTCTGCCCGCCGTGCTGGCCAGCCGCCTGATCGACCGCCCCATGCGCCCCCTGTTC
>CALEQS010000067.1 GCA_937907975.1 uncultured Clostridia bacterium
GTTGCTTCACATTATGCGTCGATTCGCGGATATTTTATCCACATTTCATGTGGATAAGCCTGTAAATAAGGTGCAAAACTCTTGGTTATGCACAATACATTCCGCCGCAGTCTCTTTCACATTATGTTCACAAAGCAGAGAGACCCGCCCGTGGCAAGCCGCTGGGTGCCCTCTCCTCGTATATGTATAGTATATCACCTTTTCAGCTGATTGTCCAAGTGAAAATATCACGAAATTTCAAGCATTTGCTGGCTCAGTTCTGCGCATACCACGCCTCGATGGCGTCCAGCGCTTCCTCCGCCGTGGAGCAGGTGCGGCTGACAGCGGCCCGCTCTGGGGGCAGAAATCCCTCGTCCACAAAGCGCTGATTCATCTGCTCAATGAGGTCGTAGTAGTGCTCCATGTTAAAGAGCACCAGAGGTTTCTTCAGTTTGCCAAAGGAGGCCAGCTCATACATCTCATAATATTCATCCATGGTGCCGATGCCGCCGGGCAGAACGACAAAAGCATCGCCCAGCACGGAGAAAAGCCGCTTGCGCTCGGCCAGATCCCGGGTACGCACCACCCGGTGGCAGGGCTGGAACAGATCGTCTCCCTGATTCAGGAAATCCGGCGTGATGGCGGATACCTCGCCGCCCTCAGCGGCCACGCCCCGGGCCACAGCGCCCATGCAGCCGTGTTTGCCGCCGCCGAAGAGCAGGCTGTGTCCACGCTTTGCCAGTGCCCTGCCAAAGTCCTCCGCACCCTTTCGGTAGTTTTCCGGGATCTTGTCCAGTGCCGCGCCATAAATGCAGATCTTCATGCTCGTTCCTCCTTCAGTTCAGTTGGATCACGTCCAGATCGTCCGGGACGTGCAGGTCTCCGCTGAAATACTGCCTGCCCTCGGCGGTATAAAGCGTCCGCCGCTGGGTCAGATGGGTCTCCTCCGTGTGCCAGAGCACCAGATGGCGCACCCTCAGCCGCTGTGCCAACTCACAGGCCTCCCGCACCGTGCTGTGGTGCTTTTCATAGGGTTTGAACTTGTCCGCCTCGCTGTAAAGGCAGAATGCCTCGCTGAGCAGCCAGTCACTGCCGGATACATCCGCCAGATTCAGCTCGTTAAACGGCTCATCGCCCATACAGGTCAGCACCTGCTCATCGTGCAGAGTGAGCCGGAAGCCAAACTGCCTGGCCTTGGTGGAGTGGATGTCAAAAAAGCGCACGCCCCATCCGGCGATCTCCCGCTCCTCGCAGTCCTCCACCGTCTCCAGCAGGATAAAATCTCCCAGCGCGGCGGCCTGCTCTGGCTGGAGCAGCAGCTTTGCCAGCGTCTCCACCAGTTCACAGAGTTCTCGGTGGGCATAAATCCGACACACGCCGGAGTAGCCGCCCCTTTGGTGCAGCTGCGCGATCATACGGATGAGCCAGACCGCACCCAGCAGATGGTCGGTATGCTTGTGGGTCAGAAAAATATCATGAATGGCTGAGAGCGAGATGCCCGCCCGGTCCAGCTGGTGCAGAATGCCGTTTCCGCCGCCGGCGTCCACCAGAAAGACCCGCTCCCCGCATCGAAGGGCAAAGCAGGTATTATAGCAGTTCTTCACCGTGGCGTTGCCGGTGCCCAGCACCACCAATTCTTCGGAATCAAACATAAAAACACCTCTTTTGTTTTTATTTTAGCACGCAGGAACAGAAAAAACAATGCGCGCCGAAAATTCCGGCGCGCATTCAATGAAATTTAAACTTTGTTGATCGCCGCATAGACTGTCAACGGCTCCTCCCCGGCGCAGGCAATGCTGTGGCCGTGGCCGCTGAGACAGATGCAGGAATCTCCGGCGCGGAGCGTAGTCTCTGTGCCGTCATCGTTGTAGGCAGCCGTGCCGCTCAGCACATGGATGATCTCCTCCTCACCCTCATGGGTGTGATAGCCCAGCGAACTGCCGGGGCGCAGCACCAGCTTGGCGATCAGCTTGAGCGGGCTCTCATATTCCCCGGCGTCCAGCACCCGGATGACCTCCACCGTGCCGGTGCCGCCCTTCATGTGCTCATTGAACTGGCGGGTGAGCTCCGCCTCCCGTTTGACCATCGGACTCTCCTCCTCTTTATATCAGCAGACAGTTTACCTTCTGGCATCCAGCCAGTAGTGCAGGAACTTGGCGGCATAAGCCACGATCAGAATGGCAGGTACCAGCGTCAGCAGTGATTTCATGCCTTGCTCCTTTCTTACCGGTGTCCGCGTCTGGGCGGACGGCTGTGCTCCTTTCGTTCTCTGCCGGGGCGGTCGCTGGAACCGTCCCGCTTCCCGGCGGTGGAATGGCCGCCGTTCTTACTATTTTTATTCTGTCTCCCGTCCCGGTGGTCCCGTTTTCCCGTGGACGATCTTCCGCCGGAGCGGTGCTGCTCTGCACGCTCCCTGGCCTGGCGCTTCTCCTGCCGCTCCAACTCCCACGGAGCCGGGCCGGCCTTGGGCCGGATCAGGCAGTTGGGCGTATAGCCGATCAGGTCGGTGCGCCCGGCCTTTTTCAGCGCTTCCATCACTAGTGCGTGCTTTTCCGGGCGTTTCCACTGGAGCAATGCCCGCTGGAGCGCCTTGTCATGGGGCGAACGGGCCACATAGACTGGCTTCATCGTCCGCGGGTCAATGCCAGTGTAGTACATACAGGTGGACAGCGTACCCGGAACCGGGTAGAAATCCTGCACCTGCTCAGGCTGACGGTGCATCTGATTCAGATATTCTGCCAGCGCCACCGCATCCTCCAACGTGGAGCCGGGATGAGAGGACATCAGGTAGGGAACGAGGAACTGCTCTTTGCCCATCCTGTCGTTGAGCTGGCTGTACTTTTTCTGGAACCGCTCATAGACCTCAATATGCGGCTTGCCCATATAGTCCAGCACAGAGTCGATGCAGTGCTCCGGCGCCACCTTGAGCTGGCCGCTGATGTGATACTTCACCAGCTCCCGGAAGAACTCGTCATTCTTATCCTCCAGCATATAGTCGAACCGAATGCCGGAGCGGACAAACACCTTTTTGATCCCAGGAATGCCGCGCAGACGGCGCAGCAGATGGAGATAGGATGAGTGATCCGCGTCCAGATTGGGACAGGGCTGGGGCGCAAGGCAGTTCCGACCCTTGCACATCCCGCACTTGAGCTGTTTCTGGCAGGTCGGGTGGCGAAAATTTGCCGTGGGCCCGCCCACATCGTGGATATACCCCTTGAAATCCGGCAGCTTGGTCAGCATCTCCACCTCCCGGACGATGCTCTCCTCGCTGCGGCAGGAGATCATGCGCCCCTGATGAAATGCAATGGCACAGAAGGAGCAGGCGCCCGCGCAGCCCCGGTTGTGGGTAACGGAGAAGCGCACCTCCTCGATGGCGGGCACGCCGCCCATGCTGTCGTACATCGGGTGGGGCAGGCGCATATAGGGCAGCTCCGCCACATGGTCCAGCTCCGGGGTGGTCAGCGGCATAGCCGGGGGATTCACCACCAAAATACGGTTCTCATGGCGCTGCAGGATCGCCTTGCCCCGGATCGGATCGTGCTCGTCGTACTCGACTTTGTTTGCCTGAGCATAGGCCCGCTTGTCCTCCCGCACTTTCTCAAAGGAGTCCACCTCCACAAAGGGGTAGGCGCACTCGGCTTCCTCTCGCGCCGCAAAGGCACTTCCCTTCACGTCCCGGATCTTGCTGACAGGAATGCCCTTTTTGAGCCGCCGGGCGATCTCCAACGTGGCACGTTCGCCCATGCCGTAGACCAGCAGATCCGCCTGGGCGTCAAACAAAACACTGCGACGCACCTTGTCCTCCCAGTAGTCATAGTGGGCAAACCGGCGCAGGGATGCCTCCAATCCGCCGATGACAACGGGAATATCGCCAAACGCCTCCCGGACTTTATTCGCGTAGACGATGGTCGCCCGATCCGGCCGCAGGCCGGTCTTTCGCCCCGGGGAGTAAAGATCCTCACTGCGCCGCTTCTTCGCCGAGGTATAGTGGGCCACCATGGAGTCCAGATTTCCGCCGGAGATAAACACACCCAGCTTTGGCTTGCCAAACTGAATAAAGTCATCGACCGTCCGCCAGTTGGGCTGAGCCAGCATACACACCCGGAATCCCGCGTCCTCCAGCACCCGGGAGATCACCGCCGCACCAAAGGTGGGGTGATCCACATAGGCGTCCGCCGTAATAAACAAGATGTCATAGCAGTACCAATCCCGGTCCAGCATATCCTGCTTGTTCACCGGCAGAAACTGCCGGAGCTTTTCCCGTTTTGCCACGGTTCACCCCCTCCTCTCTTTTCGCAAATATTGTATCAGATTTCATGTGTTTCCGCAACATTACTTAAATTTCAGGCTCTCCAAATGCGGCGCGGAACCGGTCCTCTGGCAGTGGCTCCACTCTCCCGGAGCAGAGGCGCAGTGTGGCATAGCTATCGTTCAGCCTTCCGACCCACATATTGTCATCCAGCCCCGCCCCCCAGAGGGCAGTCTCTTCGATCTCCCACTGGCGCGCCCCGCTTTGGTCGTAGCCATAGGCACGGCCAAAGATTTTGCCCTGTTCCGGCCGGCCTTCACAGCCAAACTCCGGCTCATCCACACGGCAGAGATAGTAGATCGGTACGAACTGCCCTTCCGGCAGAGCGATCCCCTCGGAAAATGCGTGTTTGATCTGTTGTTCATCCATAAAGCCACCCCCTTTCCCCCAGTGTAGCATCTTCTCCGCTTTACCTCAACCGGAATCAACTGGCTGAACCGCAGCTTTTTTCGTAAATTGGTGCTTTTCTTTTGGTGCCTGTCTGTGTATAGTATAATTGTAATTTTATGTAGGAAAGCAGGCTTGGTCATGGATCATAACCATCAGAAGAAAATTGCCGTTATTAACGACTTCAGCGGCTTCGGACGCTGTTCTATTGCGGTGGCTCTGCCCATCATTTCCGCCATGCGCATTCAGTGCTGCCCTCTGCCCACAGCTATCTTCTCTGACCATACCGGCTTCGACAGTTTCTACATGACTGACTTCACCGAGCATATGGAGCCCTATGCTGAAGAGTGGGCCAAACTGGATCTGCATTTCAACGGCATCGCCACCGGTTTTCTCGGTTCCATCCGCCAGATCGACATTGTGGAAAATTTTCTGCGCCGCTTTGACCGGGAAGATACCACTGTCCTCGTCGACCCGGTCATGGGTGACTATGGCACCCTCTACCCTACCTACACACAGGAACTGGCAAAAAATATGCCCCGACTGGTACGCTATGCCGATATATTGACCCCGAATCTGACTGAGGCCAGCGTGCTGACGGAAACAGAGTACAATCCCCTGCCCAAGGAATCTGAGCTGTTGGCCATGTGCCGCCAGCTCAGCGAAATGGGCCCTAAAAAAATTGTAATTTCTGGACTGGACTACGGCGACACACTGGGCAATTTCATTTATGAAAAGGACAAACCATATCAACTTCTGAAGGTGTCCAAAGTCGGCATCTGCCGCAGCGGCACTGGTGACGTATTCGCCGCGATTCAAATTGCCAACGCAGTCAACGGCGGCAGTTTTTCTGACGGTGTACATCAAGCCGCCGATTTCATCTCCCATGCTATGGAGCGCACCACTGAGCTGGATATTCCACGCACGGATGGAATTGCCTTTGAGGAAATTCTGGATGAGCTGATCCCGAACGATTAAATAGAGCCAAATTAGCGAGGGCCGTCCCGGCGCATTTCAATATGCACCGGGACGACCTATCTCTTTCCGCTGGT
>CALEQS010000068.1 GCA_937907975.1 uncultured Clostridia bacterium
TGGTCTTTCAGGAGCCTATGACCAGCCTTGACCCGGTCATGCGCATCGGGCCGCAGGTGGAGGAGAGTCTCAGAGTACACACCAGAATGTCCGCCGCCGAGCGGCGGGAGCGGGCGCTGGAAGCCCTGCGTCAAGCGGAGCTGCCCGACCCGGAGGCGGTCTACCGCCGCTATCCCCACGAGCTCTCAGGCGGTATGCTCCAGCGGGTCATGATCGCCGCCGCCATCATCAGCCGCCCCAAACTGCTGCTGGCCGACGAACCTACCACGGCGCTGGATGTGACCATTCAGGCCCAGATCCTTGCGCTGCTGCGCAAACTGAATCGGGAGAACGGCATGGCCATCCTGTTCATCAGCCACAACCTTCAGGTGGTGCGCAAGCTGTGTGAAAACGTGGCTGTTATGCAGAAGGGCAGACTGGTGGAATCAGGCAATGTGGAGCAGATCTTCCGCGCACCGGAGCACGAGTACACCCGCCAGCTCATCGCGGCCATTCCCACCCGGGATAAGAAACTCATCTGAGACAGGAGGAAAACGCCATGTCAGCAGAGCCTGTACTGGAAGTACGGCACCTGAACAGCTATTATCAGCAGGGGCGCACCCTCTTTGGCCAGAAGGGAAAGCGCCGCCAGGTGCTTCACGACATTTCCTTTTCGATTGCGCAGGGCGAGATTGTCGGCCTTGTGGGCGAGTCCGGCTGTGGCAAGACCACCCTGTCCCGCACGATCCTGGGTATGATCCACGACTATGATGGGGAGATCATCCATCACTCCGAGCGCCCACAGATGGTGTTTCAGGACCCATACAGCAGTCTGAATCCGTCCCGGACCATCGGCTGGATTCTGGAAGAACCGCTGCGCATTCAAGGAAAGCTCTCTGCCCCGGAGCGGAAGGCGGAGGTCATTCAAATGCTGGAGCGGGTGGGACTCGGCGCGGAGTATGCCGCCCGAAAGCCCCATGAGCTGTCCGGCGGCCAGCGCCAGCGGGTCAGCATCGCTTCGGCGGTCATTACCCGGCCCAGGCTGGTCATTGCCGACGAGCCGGTCAGCGCGCTGGATGTGACCATTCAGGCCCAGATCCTGCGTTTGCTGGTAGACCTGAAGAAAGAGTATGACCTGAGCTATCTGTTTATCAGCCATGACCTCAATGTGGTCTGTCAGATCTGTTCCCGGGTGCTGGTCATGAAAGAGGGCACCATCGTGGAGCAGAACACGGTGGACGAGCTCTTTGACCACCCGCAGCACCCCTATACCCGCCAGCTTCTGGAAGCGGCGGAATGACCGAAATAGTTGCAGAAGGCCCCTTCTTCCTGTGCGGAAGAAGGGGCCTTTTCGTTTCTTCTACGCCGTAAAAAACGCCGCAAAACAAGACATTTTTCCTCCCTTGTCCGCCCTCTGCCTTTGTGTTACCATAGGGACAGGGAGGCGAACGGAATGTATTGTGAAAACCGCAGGGAGTACAGTAATGCGCTGGGCCGGGAGATGGCATTCCGCGTCTACGGCCGGGGCGGAAAGCCAGTGCTGGCACTGCCGTGCCGGTGCGGCGGCTGCGAGGAGTGGGAGCGCCACGGCATGACGGTCACGCTGGGCGACGCGCTGGAGCGGGAGCAGATCCAGCTCTTCTGTGTGGACACGCTGGACGCCGAGACCGTGGCTGACCGCTGTGCGCCGCCGGAGGAGAGAGTGCGGTGCTATGAGCAGTGGTTTTGCTGGCTGACAGAGGAGCTGACGCCCTGTATCCGAGCTATCAACGGCGGTACACAGGATGTGCTTGCGGTGGGATTTGATGTGGGCGCCTATCATGCGGCCAATTTATTCTTCCGCCGGCCCGACCTGTTTGACAGCCTGATCGCTCTGTCCGGCGTCTACGATACAGATGATTTCTACGGCGGCTATATGGACGAGGTGGTCTATGCCAACGACCCCTGCGTCAGTCTGAGCAATATGCCCCTTGACCACCCATATATCCGACTCTATAACCGCCGCCGTGCCGTTTTCTGCACCGGGCGGGGGGCCGGAGAGCAGGCCGCGCTGGAGGGCACCCGCCGTCTGGATGGAATCTTGAAGAGCCGCGGCATCCGGGCGTGGATCGACTACTGGGGCGGCGATGTCGGGCATGAATGGTTCTGGTGGAAAAAGCAGCTGCGTTACTTCCTGCCCTGGGCGGCGGGGATCAGATAAGATAAAATAGAAAAGAATACAAAAGAGAGGACGGAGTACGATTTGAAAAAGACAGTGAAGATTCTGGTCTGGATGCTGGAGATCGTGGTCGGCTGTGCACTGTTTTCCCTTGGATTTGACCTGTTTCTGGCCCCGCACAACATCAATGCCGGCGGATTGAGCGGCCTTGCCATGATCTTTGTGGAGCTGGCGGGCCGGGGCAGTGTGGGCTGGGTGACGCTGATCGCCAATATCCCGCTGTTCCTGATCGGCGGCAAAAAGATCGGGCGCAGGTTCTTTGTGGGCTCCCTGATCGGTTCAGTGGCCCTGTCCGGGTGGATGGAGGTCTTTGAGCTGCTGCCCACCTTGGAGACCGAGCCCCTGCTGGGCACGATCTATGGCGGTGCCCTCTGCGGCCTGGGCAGCGGCCTTGTGTTTCTGGCCGGGGCGTCCACTGGCGGTTCGGATATTGTGGTGCGCCTGCTCAAACTGAAGTGGCGCAATGTGCCCATTGGCAAGATCGTGCTGCTCTCCGACGCGGTGGTCGTTGCATTGACGGCGCTGACCTTCCGCAATATGACCAGTATTCTCTACTGCGGCATCACGCTCTATGTCTGCACGCAGGTGCTGGACGCAGTGGTATACAGCTTTGACTACTCCAAAGTCGCACTCATTATTTCGGAACATTATGATGAGATCGCGTCTGCGGTGCTCCACAAGCTGGATCGCGGCGCGACCTTCCTGAACGGACAGGGCGCATACAGCGGCAGGGAGCGGAAAGTGGTGCTGGTGGCCATCAAGCGCCAGCAGCTGGCGGAGCTCAAGGAACTGGTGGTGGGGATCGACCCATCCGCCTTCGTCATCCTTCAGGACAGCCATCAGGTGCTGGGAGACGGCTTTGCCCGCTACACGAAAGATTCTCTCTAAATTCATTTATATAAAAAGCAGACCCAGGTGGACGCGAAGATCCGCCTGGGTCTGCTTTTTGGGAGAAACTTTGGCATCATCTATGGCTATGGAGGGGGCACTGAGTTTATAAAATGGAGAGATGAAACAGCTGCGCTGTTTCGAATGCCTGAGTGCCCGTACCGGGCAGAGAGCTTGGAATGCCCTTCGTCAGGGCCAGCCAGCGCGCAGGCCGGCGGCTCTTGGCGGCCTGTGCATCCGTCAAACCTTCAGCACAGACCACGGCCCGGGGGGAGACATAGGTATCCACCAGCTGCACGAGCGCTGCATCGGCGCGCCCGGTCAGCACCAGCTGAACGTCCATCAGTGCGGCGGAGGGATCGTCGGTGCAGTAGATCCGGGTACGGGCGGCACCAATGGCGGCGGCAGACTGTTTCTCCCTGCGCAGTAATTCGTCAAATGCGTCGTTCCGCTCAGCACAGAGAAGTGTCAGTACATTCTCGTCCGGCGCATAGGACCGCACGGTATAACCGGCCAGCACACAGGCGACGGCCAATTCCGGGGCGGCAGAGAATACTGCCACCCGGCGTATAACCTCAAAAGAGAAAAATTGCATTGTTGTTTCACCTCGGTAAGGGGTGCGGTTGCGGAAGAGAGGGACCCTCCCGCACCCGCGCAGAAAAGGGAAGGGAAAACGCGTATTTTACCAGAGCATCAGCCGCTCGGCATTTTTGCGCAGCTGGGCGCGGAAGTCGGGGTGGGCGATGGAGATCAGATTGTCCACCCGCTGGCGGAAGTTCCGCCCGGCCAGCGGGGCAATGCCAAACTCTGTGACCACATAGTCGATGGAGCAGCGGCTGGTGGTGACGGCACTGCCCGGCATCAGCTGAGCAGAGATCGTGGATACACTGCCGTCCTTCTGGGTGGATGGCAGGGCGATGATGGAGCGGCCGCCCCGGCTGTGGAGTGCGCCGTAAGTCATATCAAACTGCCCACCGGAGCCGGAATACTGGCGGGAACCGATGCTCTCCGCGCAGATCTGGCCGGTCAGATCCACATTGATGGCGGAATTGATGGCCACGAAGTTGTCGTTTTTGGACACGGTGCGGGGATCGTTGTTCACGTCACCGCGGAACAGGCGCACCATGGGGTTGTTGTTCAGCATATCGTAGAGCCGCTGGTTTCCGGCGGCGAAGGTGCCCACGATCATGCCGGGCATATAGGTCTTTTTCCTGCCGGTGACGACTCCTTCCTCCACCAGATCCACCATGGAGTTGCACAGCATTTCGGAGTGGATGCCCAGATCGTGCTTGCCCCGCAGAGCGTGGGCCGCAGCATCGGGAATGCCGCCCCAGCCCAGCTGGATGCAGTCGCCGTCGTTGACCAGGCTGGCCACATATTGGCCGATGATCTCCTCTTTTTCTGTCGGGTGGCTTTCCGGCAGCATCTCCAGCGGATTTTCCGCCTCGACGATCATGTCCACCTCGCTGACGTGGATCATAGTATCACCCCAGATGCGGGGCAGGCGGGGGTTGACCTCCACGATGACCCGTTTTGCGGTCTCAAAGAAATTACGCTCATAGATCAGGCTCAGGGGCATACAGAAGTAACCGTGCTCATCCATGGGGGTGACACTGACGACAAACACATCGCTTCCGTTGTGCTCGATCCAGCGGTCAATACCGCTGTGCAGATCGTTGGGATAGGGAGAGACTACGCCGTTTTTATAGCCTTCCCGGGTGCTGGGCATCATAAAGCCGCAGGTGTGGTTAAAGGTGTCGGTATAAGCCGGATCGGTCATGAAGGCGTAGTGACGGGTAGTCACGGGCAGATAGGTGCGGATGTGCTCCGCTTTTCCCTTCAGCAGGGGCATGGCCTCGCAGATAGCCTTGGGACAGGAACCCAGCTGGCCGAAGGCCACCACTTCGCCGGAACGGATGCTGAGCACCGCATCCTCCGCGCTGGTGAGCTTTTGTTTATAGAGATCATAGATGTTCATATCGTTTCCTCCATCGCGGGTGTTGTATCTTGTGCTTTCAGCCTATCAGATGGCGCGGCAAAAGGGAAATTGAGAATTTGCTATGGACCGCGGCACTATATCAAAAATATGATAATGGAGCGGGGCATGGATTGCAAAAACCCTTGGAATGCCGTACAATCAGGGCAAAGGAGTGAGCGCATGAACACCACACAGATCGGCTGCTTTCTGGCTGCCGCCAGATTTCACAGCTTTTCCCGGGCGGCGGAGGAACTCTATCTGACGCAGCCATCCGTGAGCCGCTATATCGGCCAGCTGGAGCAGGAGTGGGAGGTGCGGCTCTTTGTCCGGGACGGCAAAGCGATGGCACTGACCCCGGAGGGGGAGGAGTATTATCGGCTCTGCCTGCGCTTTACCAAGGAGTTTGACGATTTAAGGGAGCGCCACCGCCGCCAGCACAGCTCTGCCGCGCTCTCTCTGCGCTACTCCATGTTCCCGGCGTGGAATGTGGCCTGCCTGCTCTATGAGAACGCCCAGCAGATCAGCGCACGCCACCCGGATTGGGACATCTCGCTGAGCATCTGCCAAGCAGGAGATCTGGTGCGGGCCCTGCGGGAGGGCAGTGTGGATCTGATCTTTACACTGGGCGGTGTGCTGGCCGGACAGGGCGACCTGGCCACGGAGCGGCTCATCGACCTGCCCCAGATCATTCTCTATTCCCGCCAGAGCCCGCTGGCGGAGAAAAGCGGCCTGACGCCGGAAGATTTTGCGCAGGAGGAGTTTCTGTTCGTGCCGGATGAGGTGCTGACGGTGGAGATGGTGCGGCGGCAGGTCCGTTCGGTAGAAAAACGATATGGCTTCACACCTCGGGTGCGCCTGCTGAGCAACACGGACGAACTGTCGTTGGCGCTGGAGACCGGCCAGGGTGTGGCACTCATGGACTACTGGAGCCGCTATAAGAGCAACCCCATGCTGCGCTGCCTGGCAGTGGACCTGCCGTTGAGCGTGGTGCTGGCGTGGCGGAAAAAGGATGATGATCCGGCTCTGCGCGCCTTTGCCGACGAGACGGCAGCGTTTTTTGCACAGCAGGATATTTGATGAAAAGGCGCTTGTTTTTGTTTGATAGATGCCCTCAGCGGCGGACGAGGTTATGCATACCTCGCCCGCCGCTGAGCATTTTCGCTGTATGAGGGGCATAGACTTATAAAAAGAATCTTTTCGATAGGTTGATTTTTGGGGTAAAGTATCGTATCATAGTAACATTATTCTGAAAAATGCCCCTATTTTGCAGGATAAATTGCAGTATAAAGAATATTTTTCTGACACTTTGAAAAGAACTGCATAATG